>CAYHRX010000255.1:0-5467 GCA_964359075.1 uncultured Chitinophagales bacterium | reverse complement strand
GGAATCCCGTCAGGAGGTTTGTGAAGATGGTGAGATCAGCGATTCCCAGCAGCGATGTCGCGACCCCAAACACCAACACCTCACCCGGCGTCAGTCGACCGGAAGGCAACGGGCGGTTCTCCGTCCGCCTCATTAGCGCATCGTAGTCGCGCTCTAGAAACTGATTCAGCGCGCCCAGTCCCCCTCCAATGAGTGCTGTTCCCAGGAAAACATGAAACAGAGTCGGGAGCGAAACCTGACTTGCCGATGCAAGGTAACAGCCCGCTAACGCCGTAACAACCGAAAGGAACGTCAGTTCCGGTTTTGTGAGAGTGATGTAGTCGGCAATGCGTGATCGCTCAACGACGATTGTGCCTTGAGGGTCAAATTCTGATCTCATGACGGGGTCGCCTCCGGGATGAGGTCTGAATCAAACGCACTTGCGGGTGGCCTGTACATCTGGAATGACCGAACGGAAACAATTACACTCAATCCCATGAGCAATGCTCCGGTTGCGACGTGTGCAGTTGCCGTCTCAACCCCCTTTGCTGTCCAGACAGTAAGGGCACCGAGCAGAATCTGCACGGCCAGAAGGAGCAGCATCAGTAGTGCGGGTTCCCGTAGCCTCGAGTCGTTTTTGTACGTGGACAAGATGTGAGTGACATTCAGCGCAACAATGGCCGTCACGAGTAACGCACCAACACGATGTGCAAAGTGAATCCAGATTTGAGCGAGTGTAACCGGCGGCAGATCAAGGACTAATCTTTGCTCATTGATTCCAGAAATCTCCCCGGGATCAAACGCTGGAAAGAGAAAACCATAAGTCAGCGGGAAATCGGGTATAGCGAGACCCGACCTAGTATGTCGCATCAGGGCTCCGAGAACGAGTTGCAGGAGTATCGCTGAGGTCGTTGCTACGGCGAGCACTCTGGTTCTTCTGACCCCGACAAACTCAGTCGGACTGTGCTTCCGCCAGAAGGGTGAAGTAATCATGACCAGAACTATCGTCAGGCAGAAGAACGATTGGGCAAGGGTTGCATGTGAGACTGAAATCCATGTGGGCAGGAGGAAAAGAACAGTCAGCCCTCCCAAGACTCCTTGTGAAATAACTGCCAACAATGCTATGAGGCCGAGCGTTTTGACCCACTTTGGTTCGTCCGATCTCCACAACCATACCGCAAGAATGGTTGTCAAGAATCCGACAAATGTCGCCACCATCCGATGCCCGTGCTCATAGAATATCCCTCCCACCATGGGTGGCATTAGCTGTCCATAAGAAAGCGGCCAATCTGGAACCGCGAGGCCGGAGTCGGTACTCGTCACCAACCCACCGGCGATAATGAGACAGAATGTCGCCACAGATGTTGCAACCGTATACCGGTGCAACCAGACTGAGTTCTTTCCTTTCCCTTCGCTGCTCATCAAATGTACCCTATCGTGTTACTGGATCAAATACGATGCCTGCTCGACGAGCCAGGCGTTGAATTCATCATTCGTCTGGATCGTGACAAATCCCCGCATCCTGTAATGACCAAGACCACACAACTGTGCACAAGAAATTTCAGTCGGCGTGGCAGGCGCTGCAACTACCGACTTAACTCCGGACTGCAGTAACTGGGGGATCATATCTTCGGAGAACGAATCTCCCTTCTTAAGCAGTTGAGAACCGTCCTTCCCAGCATAGTCCAGCATGGATACCACCGTACCAAGGGCCGCTGGCATTGTGCCATCCACAATGGAAATCTCCTCGGTCATGCTCTCCTGAATCTCCTTCGTGGTCTTCACCGCCGTGAACCAAACCGGGATCCGCTGGCCCGGGATGGCATCATGCTTCACACGAAGCAGTGGGATGTTGAAGCTATGGATGACATCCTTGGACGAGAGGTACACAATCACAGGTTTCCCCACTGGGAGGTTCAACTGGTTGATGGTGGCGATATCGTCCTTTGCGTCAGGATCGCTCCTGTCAAGACCGAGAGGGTTTTCTGAGCTTACAAGGTGGATGGCTGCACGCCCGAATTTCCCATCGGCGCCCGGATAATGTACATTCCATGCGAACTGTTCGGCAACAACACGCACCACAACGGCATCTTCTTCGGCGGGGAACGCCGTAACAACATTCGACCAGATCGGAATGGAGAAGCCGATCAGCAGCACTGCCTCGAATATGGCCACGCCAACTTCGACGTAGCTCGAGAAGTGACTCCGCACGCCGGCAGGGTTCGCCGTGGGGTTCTTCGATTTCCGGAACCTGAACAGCACATACACAAAGTAGATTCCCCATCCTACAAACAACAACACCATGAGCCAATGAACCACAGCAATCATATTATCAATCTGTGGCCCGTGGGCAGACGCATCGGTGGGTAAGCGTAACCATTCTTTCATGAACGATGATCCTCCATAGGATAGTATCAGTTCGACGAACTAACAAATTGTCTGTTAAGGTGTCTGATTCTTCTCCACAAGAAAATGAAGAATCCCACGAATCCAGCCAGCACGCTCCCTGTAATGCCGAGAAGAGTCACTATCGCCATGTTCATCCCTTCCGTTGCTGATGATTCGGGATCGCCATAGCAGTTTGGGCACGCATACCCCATGTGGTGCACGGCAACATTCAGGAGAACAAGAACGGCAGCGCCCGCGAGCAGCTTCATACTCCTCATCATAGGTAGCTCACGCCTTTAAGTTTCCGCAAGAAGCGAATGCCATACACGATCAACCCAACACCGACCAGGATGGAGGCAATACCGCCGAGAAGTTCTCCGACACTTCCACTCTCAGCATACCCATTAAGCAGCCAGCCACCAAAGCCAAACGCCATGAGTGTTGAGAGCGCAATAAAGAATATGTGAAAAGCCTTCAGTGACATTACTTTGTAAGCGGCATAGGATCGAGATAATGAGAAATCGGCAGAAACATCAGCGCAACAAAGAACAGGGCTGTAAGAATGAGTGTTGCGTAGATGAGCTTCTTCTCCGAGATCAAGTGCATGAAGTAGCTGGCAACCAGTGAAGCCTTGACAGTGGCGATGATCAAGGCCACCGTGATCGCCACTCCTACACTAAGATGGAGGTACGACACAGCAACAGTAATCAACGTAAGAAACATCAGCACAACAAAAACGGTGACATACACCCTAACGTGCTTCTTCACCTCTTCGGCAAGCGAGTCCATTGATCCTCCTACAAAAGATAGAGAACTGGGAACAGGAAAATCCACACCAGGTCAACGAAATGCCAATAGAGGCCGGCAATCTCGACCCGGTTCGTAAATCGTCTCGGTTCAGTCTTCCACATCTTCGACCCCGGCCCCCAGAGGAATAGGTTCACGATTATCCCTCCTATGACGTGAAGTCCGTGCAGTCCCGTCAACGTGAAGTAGATAGCCAGGAAAGTGCTGTACCATGGTCCGAAGTTCGTCAAACGTTGAATCTGGCTTCTCTCGATGTGCATCGCGGCAGGCTGTTGCCCGTCGTTCGCATCAGGAAGCATGACGATGTGGTCCTCTGCTTCCTCCTCAAGGTGTCCGGTAATCACTCTCCCGTCGTGGAGCGTTACACCGTAGTGGACGAACTTTGCTTTGTATTCAAAGGTCTTCACTACCAGGAAGGCAAGTCCAAGAAGAACCGTGAGACCCATGTAGAGTTTGAACTTGCCGAAGTCTTTCATCATGAGCGAAGCCCATGACATCACCATGGTTACGCTCGACGTTATCAGTACGACCGTGTTCAGCGTGGCGAGAGGGACATTGAGAATTGTGTACCCGTGGGGCCATTCAGTTGCGCCAACACGCAGCAACACATACGATGAAAACAGTGCACCGAAGAGCATGACCTCGGAAGCAAGGAACAACCAAATACCAAGCTTGCCGTTGAAGACACCCGTTTCGGGGCGGGCTGTTTCGGTGTAGGGAATTTGCATCTATACCTCCGCCATTTGATTCTGTGGAGCGTAGTCCTTCTTGTGGCCTGGGACGCTGTAGTCGTACGGCCCACGGTAAACTTCCGGTACTTTCTCAAAGTTGCCATGGGCAAGCGGCGGAGAAGATGTCGCAGCCCATTCGAGTGTAGTGGCTTCCCACGGGTTTGCCGTCACCTTTTCGCCTTTCCTCATGCTCCAGAAGAAGTTGATGATGAATGGGATCTGCGCGATGCCAAGCAGCCACGCGGAAACGGACATGAACTCATTCCAGTGCAGAGTGCCTTGGGCGTGTGCGTACTGAGCTCCGCCATCGTACAGTCGCCGCGATACATTCTGCAAGCCGACGATAAACATGGGCATGAACACGCCATTCAGGAACACGATTGACCCCCAGAAGTGCAACTTTCCAAAAAAATCACTCATCTTCCTCCCTGTAACCTTGGGATACCAATAGTAGACACCTGCAAACAACGCCATGAGCGTGCCAGGAGCTACTACGTAATGGAAATGGCCGATGACGTAGTACGTGTCGTGAAGGGCTATGTCTGTCACGTTAAGACCGAGAGGCAAACCCGTGAGCCCGCCAATCGCAAACATCGGAAGGAATGAGAGAGCGAACAGCATCGGCGTTGTGAACCGAATTGAGCCGCCCCATAGCGATAGTAATAGCGCTGTCAGGATGATGACCGACGGAATGGAGATAATCATCGTTGTCGTCTGAAAGAACGTGCTGATCGCAGTCCCCATGCCCGTGAGAAACATATGGTGCGCCCAGACGATGAACGACATGAAGCCGAGGAAAATAATGGAGTACACCATTGCCTTGTAACCCCACAAAGGCTTACGGGTGTTGTTGGCAAGGACTTCACCAACGATACCCATTGCCGGGAGTATCAGCACATACACTTCGGGATGAGCGAGGAACCAGAACAAATGCTGCCATAGTAACGGGCTTCCACCTCCGCTGACACCTAGAGGCTGTCCTGAAACAACAAGCCCGCTCGGCATGAAGAAGCTCGTGCCCGCTACACGATCCATCAACTGAAGAACTCCAGCCGCTTCCAGAGGAGGAAATGCAAGCAGCAGCAGAAACGAGGTCACCAGCTGTGCCCACACGAAGAACGGCAACCGCATGAACGTGAGACCGTTTGTGCGAAGCTGGACAATGGTAACGATGAAATTGATTGAGCCAAGGAGAGACGACGTAATAAGGAATACCATGCCAACCAGCCACAGCGTCTGGCCGGTTGTCGCAATGACTGAGAGTGGCGCGTACGATGTCCAGCCGGAGTTTGCCGCGCCACCCGGGACAAAGAAGCTTACAAGCATCACCACACCGCCGCAGAAATACACCCAGTAGCTCACCATGTTCAGCTTCGGAAATGCCATATCAATCGCCCCGATTTGCAGCGGCACCACGTAGTTGCCGAACGCACCAACTGCCAGCGGGACAATACCGAGGAATACCATGATTGTCCCGTGCATCGCCCCAAGCTGATTGTAGAACTCAGGAAGCATGATGCCCTCCGGCATGTTATCTTGCCCCATGAGATCTGAGAGCCACT
>CAYHRX010000254.1:0-5485 GCA_964359075.1 uncultured Chitinophagales bacterium | reverse complement strand
TATGGTTGCGAATTTAACCACTCTTGAGGTGCCAAATGGCACTATTTCACAAACATCGGGTTCCAACGCCCGCTCTTTGAAGCCAAGGGGAGCGATGTTGACCATGACGGTGTAAAGGAACTGACAGTTCTTACAAGCGATCCCTCGGTGCCAATTGACCCGACACTCGTCTACGTTGCTGAGTTTGTCTCCAAAGGGCCGACGTCGATGGCATTCAACCAGCAGATAGCGAGGTACGGGGGCTATACATTCGACATGACCGTAGGACAGGTGGATGGCCAAGGCTGGGATGAGATCATCCCGGCGGGAGGGAGTTTTGGCGTGGGCGAGCCGGCAAATATTGACTACCTCTCGTACGCCGGCACCCCCGGCCAGTGGCGGAGGCGAGAGATCTACACCGGACTGCAATCAGGGACCGGAGCGGTGATGTTTGTGAACCTTGATGCCGACACGACAATGGAGTTTGTAAGTGGAGCGCCGGGACCCATCGGTCATGGCTCGATGTTCGCACTCGATTACGTGGCTGACACGACATGGAGAGTCCTCTGGGCTGATTCAACCCTGAGGAACTCACCCCTCTGGGTGAACTGCGGTTACCTCAACGGACAGTTTGTGGTGGCGGGGGCAAATACTTGGGACCTATCCCCGCTGGACACTCTATATGCCAACTTAAACGTCTACGGGCCACAAGGGTTCAAAGTGGGAGTTTGGAGACGTGATTCGATTTATATCCAGCAATTTCATCTACTGGACATTGATCATGACGGAAGAACAAATCTTCTCTTTGCACAGACTTCCAATAGCCAAGGCAGGTACCTGAAGGATTTTGAAAGTGATTCTCTGACAAGCGTAGATGGTGGTTCTGATTTACTACCAGATGAGCTTCAATTGCTCCAGAACTATCCCAACCCTTTTAATCCGGAAACGATTCTTGGGTACGCCTTGCCTAAGAACAGCTACGTGCGACTGGTTATTTTCAATCTCCTAGGACAGAAGATTTCGACACTGGTAGATGAAGTTCAACCTGCGGGTCGTTACCGGGTCGCATGGAATGCAAGCGATCGTCCTTCGGGCATTTACTTTTACCGCTTGGAAACACCCTCGGTCTCTGTCACAAAAAAAATGTTGTTCACCCGATAGAACAACGGAAAGGAGGTGAGAAAACAGAATGCAGCACAAGAAAACTGAAAGGTGATGTCGCAAGCATCACCCTTCAGTAACGAATACCGCTGCGATGTTGTCGCAGCAGGTTTGCAAACACGGCATCCGGCAGGATGTGAGGGGCGTTAGCCGATAGCGCCTGTGCGCCCCTCTGTGTTTGCAAGTACAATAAGCAAAACTGCAGGCGCAAACACAAGTCAGAACAACTCATCAAGGAGCACGCCATGAAACGAATTTCTGCAGTTCTCTGTACACTCGTGCTTGCCTGCGCAGGCATGCACGGTCAATACCTCGAGACAACAAGATCTCTTGTCTGGACTCCGAGCGACGAGCGATCAACCGCGTGTGATCCGTCTTTCACACGCTCACTCACGTTTGATGTTGAACCGATCAGCAGCGATGGCTATCAGGACATAGCAGTAGGGAAGTCCATCAAGGAGTTCTCGCTGGGAGGAGCGAAATACCTTGGGAACCAGGTGTACAACAACCAGACGGGCGGGTTCCCGAACAACAGCGGCAACTTCTATCAACACACTACGTATTGCTATGACGACAATCGGATACGAGACCACATCTTTGGGAAGCTTCGACCCCTGCATTCGGTGAGGGACGTTGCCGCGCTGAGACAGGATGGAATCTATATCTACTACAACACCGGAAACGGCATGCAGTCGCCTCACAGTCAATTCCTGTCTGGCGGTGCGTTGACGGGCACATGGGGGGCATTCAGTTCGGATGACAATTATGAAGACCTGGCGGTCACTGATGGTGGTCAAGTTCGAATCTTCCAAAACTTGAATAACGGCTATGTCAACTCCACCCCCTACGTCTTTTCCATCTCCGCCGCCCGCATCGTTCTGGCGCAGATGGACGGGAACATCTTCGATCCACCCACGTCCAACAAGTGAGACCTCGTCTCCATCAACGGCAATACACTCTCTATCCGGCTGAACGCAGGAAACAACAATTTCAACGCGCCGCAGGATGTCCCGTTTGCTTCTGGTTCGGGCGGCATACAGTCCGTATCAGTTGGAGACATCAATAACGACAAGTACAACGACATCGTTGTCGCGGGCACGGAGAATGGCGACAACAAACTGAAAGTGTACCTGAACGATGGCTCCGGCACCATCAATACAACGCCTCATGTCACTCTCTCGACGCCGTATATCCCATACAATCCTCAAGTGATCATCGCTGAGATGGGTTCACCCGGAGGCAACCTCGCCAACGATGGATGGAACGACCTCTTTGTGACCGGCTATGAGGGAGCAGTGAGGATCTTCTGCAACGCAGGTGGCGGCAACTTCTTTGCCACACCTCCCGATCAGTCATTCTATGCGCTTCCTCCTTACACTCCGGTAGGGCAGGTAAGAGTGGCCGATGTCCAAAACAAGGGCGGGTTGAGTTTCATCTACAGAAGCAATGACGACATCTACATCAATAAGCACATAGGCGATCCTGCACCTGCACCTCCGAAGAACGTGTCGTGGTATCCAACAGGATCATCACCAACCATCACGTGGTCACTAAACGGGGAACGTGACATCAACGGCTACGAAGTGTGGCGCAAATGCGTCGGAAGTGAGACGCAGTTCACGCTCAAGGTAACGCTGGGAGCAACAGTCACCTCATGGACAGACCCTGAAGTAGGTATCGGAGCGCCAAAAACAAACCGAGAGCATGCCTACTACTACATCAAAGCAATCGACGCTGCCTACAACGCATCGAATCCCTCAGATACGATGGATGTGCCATACTCCTACCTGAATAATCAGAAAGGTGCAATTGGTGCGACTGAACTTCCAACAATACTTGCCCTGCATGAGAGCTATCCCAATCCATTCAATCCTTCCGCGCAGATCAAGTTTGATCTTCCTGAAGCAGGGATTGTCTCGTTATCTGTGTATGATGTGCTCGGTCGAAAGATCACCGATCTCGTGAATGACCATCGCGAAGCGGGTTACCACTCAGTAACATGGAACGCCCATGATCAGGCAAGCGGCGTGTACTTTGCACGGTTCATCGTGAGCAATGACCTTGGCCGTGTACAATTCACGAAGCTGAACAAATTGATGCTCATTCGATGAGGCTATGAACGTGCATCAATCCCGCTGCTTTCTAGCGGAACTTGTTCTTATGAAATAGGTATCCGTGTCTGAAGGTTGCCTTCTTCTGTGAGCGGTCGATGATGAAGGCAACCTTCACCGTTGTTTCTTCCCTCGTTTTTCTTATCTTTTCTCCAGCCTTCTCACTCACCAACTTCTGAATAGACAATGCCCGACTTGCCTTCGCAAAAATCATCGACCATGACGCGTCCCGAACCGCCGCCATGGTACCGCTGGCTGGTGCTTATCCTCATCAGCCTTGCCATGTTTGGCAACTACTACATCTATGACAGCATCAGTCCGTTGGCCGATGTGCTGAAGGCGCAGCTTGGTTTTTCCGATTCGGAGATCGGGCTTCTGAACGGCATCTACAGCTTCCCCAACATCATCATGGTCCTCATCGGCGGGATCATCATTGACAGAATCGGTACCAGGAAGTCCGTCTTTATTTTCACAGTACTGATAATGATTGGGGCGTTTGTTACAGCCGTGCAAGGGAACATCTATTCCATGGCAACCGGGAGACTCATTTTCGGTCTTGGCGCTGAATCCATGATTGTTGCCATTACCACGATCATTGCCCGTTGGTTCAGAGGGAAGCAGTTGTCTTTTGCTTTTGGACTCAACCTCACTGTGGCCAGGCTCGGATCATTCATGGCGTTGAACGCGCCCACGTGGGGAAAGGGCCTGTACGCGTATTGGCAAACGCCACTCTGGATCACAGCGGCTGCAGGCATCTTCTCCGTTGTCTGCATTGTTGTGTTCTACTTCATAGATGCGCAGGGGAATCGCAAATACAACTTGTCGAAGGAGGGTGCACAGGACAAGATTGAACTGAAGGGGATTTTCAGGTTCGGCACATCATTCTGGTACATCACTGCTCTATGCGTGACGTTCTACTCCGCAATGTTTCCCTTCCAGACATTCGCCATCAAATTTTTTCAGGAAGCACACGGCACGACAAGGGAAGTCGGCGGCAATCTCTCCAGCATCCTGACGCTTGCCGCAATGATCTTCACTCCATTGTTCGGCCTGCTCTCGGACAAGATCGGCAAGCGGGCATTGCTTATGATGTTCGGCTCGGTGCTCATCGTTCCCGTCTACCTGATGATGGCGTACAAAGTCGATCTTGCAACGCCGTTGGGTATTTCCGGCTCACTGAGTCTGAATCTGGACTTCTTCGACATTCATTCTGCGATCCCGGCGTATCTGGTGATTCCCATGTCGATGATGGGCATTGCGTTTTCCCTTGTACCAGCAGTGATGTGGCCTTCGGTTGCCTATATCGTGGAGCAATCGAAACTGGGGACAGCGTATGGATTGATGACCATGATTCAGAACATTGGTTTGTTCGGATTCAATCTCCTGATCGGTTGGGCGAATGATTTCTCCGGAGCGAGCGCACTGAACCCGAACGGGTACATCCTGGGCATGTGGATCTTCTCCTGCCTTGGTTTCTTCGGGTTGCTGTTTGCGCTTCTGCTGAGACGAAGTGAAATGGGTCCGCACGCACATGGACTGGAAACGATCACAACAGGGGCCGGTACGTGATTGAACGTTCTTGTGGCGGGTGAGCAGTATGGGTGAGTACATACACGACAAACACTTCACCCTTGAAGAAGCACGAAAGATGCTTACATCCGTCCACGCCGCAGCGAGCAGGATTGTGGAGTTGAAACGCTCGCTCGATCTCCAGGGATGGGATGTGTACCGCCACCGATACTTTGGAGGAAGAGGACCGAACGGCGACGGCAGCTTCCCGA
This sequence comes from uncultured Chitinophagales bacterium, assembly GCA_964359075.1. Taxonomy (GTDB): domain Bacteria; phylum Bacteroidota; class Ignavibacteria; order UBA10030; family UBA6906; genus UBA11986. The sequence continues at coordinate 453 of CAYHRX010000254.1, read as the reverse complement.
AAGAGATGGAAACCCTCGTCGATGTACTGAAGAGCCTTGATGCGAAGGGAATCATCATGAAGGGACTCGATGAAGGTCTGGTTGACTTCCCACACATACGAGAGAACGGCGAGGAGGTCTATCTCTGTTGGAAGATCGGTGAAGATGACATCCTCTACTGGCACACCATAGCCGATGGGTACGCAGGAAGAAAGAGCCTTGACCGGGTGTAAGCTGTCCTGGATAGGTGATCGCATGGCCGCTCGAGTTGTCTCCTCGCTCATCTTGCTCATCTTTTCAATCCATCCAACCTATTCCCAGTCCGAGCGGTGGGGAGTCAAGCGGCTTGTTGAATACCACCAGCAAGTTCATCCCCAACTTCAGGCTCAGGATGTGTACAAGCTCTTCTATCAGGCTTCGTTCGGAGTCGAGCATATTCTATCCGACTATGCGGAAGTCGTTCAGTATCTTTTA
>CAYHRX010000253.1:0-5495 GCA_964359075.1 uncultured Chitinophagales bacterium | reverse complement strand
AGATCTGTCCCCCCTGCGCCTTGGTCAGCTTGTCGAGCGTTCGATAGGCGTCAAATGCATCGGCGTAGTTCTTCCCTTCAAGATACACCCAGCCAAGCAACTCATACAGTTTTGGGTCATCGTTGCGGCGCAGTTCGTTCTTCACTGCTTCAATTGCAGCAGTGCGGCCCTCGTCCTTGTTGGTGTATGTCGCCATTCTCCCCTGCACAAATGCAAGCTGCGTCGGGTTCTGCCTGAGCCATGAAAGGAACTCGACGCTGGCGCCTGCGTAATCCATGGACGTGGCAAGAAGCTGTGCGAGGTCCATGATGAACAGGTTAGGATCGTTGCATGCAGCTCGCGCACGTCGGTACAAATCGGCGGTCTTGTCGAGCAGCCGGTTCTCAAGCATGCTCTGTGCGACGAGGCGATAGACGTTGGGATTCGCAGCGCCGGTTTCGATTGCATTCTCCCACTCGACGTATGCTTCCTTCTCCTTGCCGGCTTTGTAGTACGTGCTTGCAAGCGTTGCACGTGTGGGCAGGTCGGCCGGATTCTGCGCAAGGCGACGCTCGATGAGCGCGATGGCGTCTTTGTAGCGCTTGAGCTGCAGATACATACGGCGCACAGAGTCGAAGTACACGTAGTTTGACTGATCCTTTGCAAGCAGCTCTTCGTACAACTTCACGGCGCTCTCGAAGTTGCCGGCTTGCTCGTAGCTTTGCGCGAGACGGAACTTGGTGGCCTGGTCGGGAGTCTGGGAATAAGCCAGACAGGTGATTGCCAACGCAGAGGCGAGTAGGAGTATTTGAGATTTTTTGGTCCTGGACATCAGCCCCTGTTTACTTACTGCGGCAGTCGAAAGTTTCATGCAGCAACAATATAGCATAATTTTCCAAGGACTTCTAAGCAAAAACGGCCAAACGCTCAACGCTTGACTTTCTGCGAGACGGGATGTAACTTGCCCCCGCGGTTCCTACAAAGAACAAAGGCTCACCATGAATCGAACCGTTAGACTAAGCTTCTCGTTCCCACTTAAGCTATCTTCCTCACTAGCCTTCCTCTGCATTCTGATTGTCCCCCACGCGAGCGCCCAATGGTACTGGCAAAATCCGTTGCCGCAGGGAAACACATTGTACTCTGTGACTTTTGTAAATCAACAAACTGCATGGGCAAGTGCTTCTGGCGGTACGCTGATAAAATCAACCGACGGAGGCAACTTATGGCAAGTTGTTACACTTCCGAAAAGGACCTATGCTCAGGCATTGTTCTTTCTCAATCAAGAAAGAGGATGGACTGGTGGCCAAGTCACGGGTCAATCCTCTGCACTTCTCGCTACATCCGATGGAGGTCGAACATGGTCAACTCAGTTGGAAGATTCAATAGGTGATTTTCAAACAATTGTTTTTGCCAATGAACAACAGGGATGGACAACGGGCCAAGGCTCGAGCATCTGGCATACGAGTAATGGAGGAAGCAGTTGGCAACTTCAGGCTCGACCTCCACTACAGGTTCTCTATTCGCTGTCTTTCGTTGATTCGTTGCACGGATGGGCTATTGGAAGCAGACTGCTGAAGACAACAAATGGCGGCGCAGAGTGGAATGTTGATACGGCGCTCGCGGGAGGAAGGGACATTGTGTTCATTGATTCGGTACACGGCTGGGCGTGTGGCGGGAACCAAATACTCCACACAGCGAACGGTGGGCAGACATGGCAAGTACAACTCGACACCTTTTGGCGATGGATTGATGTTTTCGCCTTGAATGATCGCCGAGCTTGGGCCGTTTCCGAGACGGGGCAAATTGTGGCAACGACCAACGGTGGACAAACCTGGGTGTTTCAATCCAACCCCAGCGGGTACGTATTGCAGGGCATCTCGTTTACTGACACAATCAACGGCCTTGCAGTTGGCCGACTCGGAACTCTGTTGAGGACAACCGATGGTGGAAGCACTTGGCGAAATATGGTTCGTGCTGTAACCAGACAATCATTGACTGGGATTCACACAATCGATCCATCATTTGTTTGGGCCTCAGGATTGAGAGGAACGATTTTGAGGACCACGAACTCAGGGCAATCTTGGGATTCGCTAGCTACTGGCACAGGCTCAACACTTTCAGATGTGTATTTTCTGAACCCGCTGCTTGGATGGACGGTTGGCAATAGTGGAACGATCCTTCGAACAACGGATGGTGGAGATTCTTGGTCCCGACAGCCTACTCCAATCGTCAGACAATGGCGAGACATTGAGTTCAGCTATTACCCGGTAGGTTGGATAGTCGGGGGAGATGCTCTGTCCGATGGACGCCTTCTCAAAACAACCAATGGTGGGAACGCATGGAATGAAGTACAATCTCTTGTGTTGCCACAAGGCGCTAGTCAGATTCAGTTCACTAGCGAGTCGCATGGTTGGATATTGGCAGGTAGTGCAATCACAGGTAGTACCCAAGCCGTATATAGAACAACCAATGACGGCAACAACTGGGTGCCGATGCTGACAAGCAACTCCGATACGGTTTTCTCTTCAATGAGCTTTGTCAGCAATCTGAAAGGTTGGGTATCAACAATCGAGTATGTTCTTTATCGGACCGATGACGCAGGTGCCACTTGGCGGAGATTCCCCACTCCATTCTTTTTCGAGTCGCTTTGCTTCGTTGATTCGCTTAACGGTTGGGCTGGTGCGGCGGTGACTGGAGAAATCTATCGCACGACTGATGGAGGTGAGTCATGGACGCCACAATTCAGTCCAATGAATGGGCCAATCATGGATCTCAAGTTCTCCGGACGGCACAATGGTTGGGCTGTAGGAAACTATGGAGGTATCTTGCACACAACGAACGGGGGGACCACTTTCGTTGCTGAATCACGGCCCAAGTCTGGACGCAACATAGAGTGGGAATTCACTCTGCAACAGAATTTCCCTAATCCATTTAACGCGAGTACAAGCATCTGTTTCGATGTCCACCAACCAATGAAGCAGGTTTTGATCGAACTATACGATATCGTCGGACAACTTATTCGGGTTTTTGAAGTCCCTACACCCCTCATAGGCTTGAACACTGTGGTTTGGGATGGACGCAACTCGAACGGTAACGAGGTTGCTTCCGGAATATACATTGGTAGAGTTCGGTCAAGGCATCAAAACGCCATCACCAAAGTAGTACTCTTGAGGTGATGGATCAACTGCAACCAAACAAAGGGAGGATCGATGTACTTGGGCGCGAGATTGCTGTGCTAGTCAACGAGTACAAGCAAGCCGGATCGTATCGCACGCAATTCGACGCAAGTACTCTTCCGAGTGGAATGTACATATATCGTCTTCAGCACAATGGAAATACTTTGCAGCGAAGATTGATTTCGCTGAAGTGAAAAACAGGGAGAACGCAGGGACTTCTCCAAGAGCCGCCTAAAACGGGCGGCTCTTTCTATTTCATAGCATTCTCCTACCTTGCTTCTCTCCCGCCTTTTGGTTACCATTTGAAGCGAAAAACCCATCAAATGCCCATCTGTACCATCAATTGCGGAGTTCATGACAGTATGAGTCGCATACAAACCTTGCAGTATTGCTTTGTCATCGTCGGCCTTTTTCTCGCCGGCTGTTCATCAAAGGAACACGACGCCGTCGTTGCCAGGATCGGTGACAAGCCGATCACGCTGAAGGAGTACGAAGACCTCTATATAAAGAGCAATGGCAGCCGTGAGATCGGCACAAAGTCCACGCAGGAGGAACGGGAGAAGTTCCTCGAACTCGTCACCAAGTTCAAGCTCAAGCTCACCGACGCGTACAACCAGGGATTGAACAAGAAGCCCGAGCTGCTGGCGGAGATCGACCAGTACAAGTCCAGCCTCGCCTCATCATTCCTGACCGACCGTGAGATCACCGGCCCCGGCGCGAAGCAGATGTTCGAGCACCGCCGGAACGAGTACCGCGCAAGTCACATCCTGATCTCGCTCGGCCAGACGCCAACGCAGGAAGATTCCATTGCTGGTTACGCAAAGGCAGACTCCGTCATCGCCAAGCTGAAAGCAGGGGCCAAGTTCGACAGCCTTGCCCTGGGCTACTCGCAGGACCCGTCGGTTTCGCAGAACAGGGGCGACCTGTACTACTTCACCGCCGGACAAATGGTACCGCCGTTTGAAGACGCCGTGTTTACGATGCTGGTGGGCGCGTTCTCGCAGAAGCCCGTCCGCACACAGTTCGGCTTGCACATCATCAAGCTCATGGACAAGAAGATTGCCCGCGGCGAGATCAAGTGCAGCCATATCATGATCCGCTTTGACAAGCAGGACCCGACGCCTGAGGATACTGTTGCTGCCTACGAGAAGATCAAAGCAATCCAGGACAGCCTGAAGATGGGCCTCGACTTTGCCGAGCTGGCGCAACGCAACTCCGGTGATCCGGGCTCGGCAGCCAAAGGCGGCGACCTGGGTTGGTTCCAGCGCAGACGATGGATTCAGTCATTCGATGAAGTTGCCCAGACCTTGAAGCCCGGCGAACTCTCCAGTATCGTGCGAACGATCTACGGCTATCACCTCATCAAGTGTTACGAAGAGCGTCCACCGAAGACGTTTGAAGAGGCGAAGAAGGATATACAGCAGCTCTACCAGCAGACCCGCTTTACGGAAGACTACAAGGACTACTTCCAGAAGCTGCAGAAGCGAATGCAGTACAAGCTGCACGACGATATGCTCGTCAGGTTCATTGCCGCGTGCGACTCGAACAAGACTACCAAAGATTCCGCATGGTGGTCCAGCATTCCCAAAGAGGTTGGCTCTGTCGCGCTCATCTCATTTGGTCAGCGCAGTGTCCCGGTCGACAGCATGGTAAAGCTCATCAACGCCCGTCCCGACTTCAACAACACCCCGCTCCGCGATCCCGGCATCCGCAACATGGTGGACAAGATCGGCGAGTCACTTGTGTTTGCCGTGCGGGCCGAGACCCTCGTAAAGGACTCCCCGGAATTTGGCGCCATCATGAAAGAGTACACCGATGGCATCCTCCTGTACCAGGTCGAGCAGGACCGCGTATGGAACAGCGTGTCCGTGAACGACTCGTTGCTGAAGCGGTACTTCAACAACAACCGTGAGAAGTTCATGTTCCCCGACCGGGTGGATTTCACCGAGGTGCGCGCATCCAACGACTCTGTTGCGCTGCTTATCTACAAGCAAGCGAAGGCGGGCGGGAAGCTCGAAGAGATTGCCGCCGCCGACTCCGCGCACATGGCGATGAAGTCCAACTTCCAGACGGAATTCACCGCCAATTCTGCAAAGCTGAGTGCTGTGATGACGAAAGCGTTGGCTCCGGTCGTGGATCAGCTCAAATCGGATGCAGCACTCAAGGTGCAGCTCACTACTCATCCCGACACGTCGGCCAGGAAGTCGGCGAATGAGAAGCTGGCGAAGCAGCGCGTCGATGCGCTCAGAGCGTTCTTTAAGAAGCAGGGTATCGGCGAAGACCGCATTACTACCTATTCGCTGCCGTACAACCGCAAGGCGATGGCTGACAGTCTGAACG
>CAYHRX010000252.1:0-5521 GCA_964359075.1 uncultured Chitinophagales bacterium | reverse complement strand
GGCACACGCAAGACAGCATCTGGAGCTTCAGCCTTCGCAACTACTTCCCTCCCTTTCCTTCCTTGCAGGATCCAAGCAGGGATGCAGAGTGCATCTATGTTCTCTCGCAGCGAGAGATGCTAGTCGGCTGGAACGGCATGTTAGTGAATGTCAACGAGCCAACAGCGGGGATGGTCCTTGCATTGATCGACACGGCACACTGGTGGCGAGAGGTGTGGAGCGGTGGCGGCTTCCCAACAAGCTTCAACATTGTTTCCGAGCATCCACCGGCAGCAAGATTGTATGCAGACCTTTACGGCCTGCGCGCAAGCACTGATTCCGGACGGTCATGGAACCAGCATCCAACCGCGCCAGGCTTCAGGATGCTGAGTTTTTCTGCCCTCGATAGAAGCAACCGCTACTTGTATACAGTGAGCACAGGAGGAGCGGGCGCGACAGGACTGATCTCTCTCGACCTCACCGCGAACAGAATTGACACCTTGTATAGAACTACGCCGGGCGTCCAGGTAAATGACCTTGTGGTTCTTGGAGACACTCTTGTCCTCGCCGCAGGATCTTCAACCGCCGGCGTGTTGTTGCGCAGTACCAACCGAGGAACCACATGGAGCAATGTCCTTGACGCAGCCATCGACCGTCTCGGCACCTCAGCAAGTTCTGTGGTCATGTTCGCGGGAGGACGAGGCATCGTTCACAAGTCAACAAACTCAGGGTCGACATGGACAATCTACAACAACTCGCTCCCTCAATCGACCGTCTCACAGATTGTTCAAGATACGAACTCCGACACACTGTACATTGCCACGAGAGGAGCCGGAGTCATCAAGCTATTCGCTCCATTCACCGTCGACGTTCCACTGTCCGATCCTGTTGAACCAGCTTCGTTCAGACTAGAACAGAACTACCCGAACCCGTTCAACCCGAGAACAACGATCTCATTCAGCATTCTGCATTCATCATTCATCACTCTTAGAGTGTTTGATGTGCTGGGAAGAGAAGTCGCAACGCTGGTGAATGAGGAGATGAAGCCAGGAAGTTACCAGAGAGTGTTTGACGGAAGCGGACTGGCGAGCGGGGTATATTTGTATAGATTGCATACAGCGAATTCTGTACAGACAAAGAAGCTTCTTCTGATTCGATGAGCGGGGCCGAACCAAATGGCCTAGGAAGAGCCGAAAGGAAGACGAGATGAACATCCAGTTCATAGTGAGAATTTTTGGGCTATGGGTACTGCTCGGGCATGCGGGAACAGCGCAATGGTTGCCGCAGCAGATTCCGAATGATGCGACTATGCTGCTCTCTATTGATTTTGCCACGGCCAACATCGGTGCGGCGTCCGGCTACTCTGCGCCCCAACTTGCGTTCACAGGCCGCGCGGTGTTCACAACCGACGGCGGCCTCCACTGGAGTCTCTGCCAAGTGCCAGATTCGGCCCGGTCACTTGTTACGACAGTAATGCTCAATGATACACTCGGCTACATTGCTGGTGCGTACAACGTTCGCGGGAATGCAAACTCAACAACCAATGTACCTCCAGCCCTTGCTTCGCCTGTGATCGAGAACGCTCGTTCAATCCAGAGGCTCTCCCACGCGAGGATTGGGCTTTCAGGTAACGATCCCTACAGGGGATATTTCCTCAAGACGACAAATGGTGGCCGCCACTGGTTCCCCTTCGGATCATTGCCTGACAGCACCTCCTACCTCATAGGAGCATTCTTTGTCAGCGAAGTAGTCGGTTACCTTACCGCGAGCGATCAATTCGGAACCGGATCTGCGGTGATTCTGAAAACAACAACCGGTGGACTGACATGGTCGAGGTTCAGACCGCCGATACGCATCTTCTCACTACGCAACATTGTCTTCACTGATTCGCTTCATGGAGCGGCAGTCGGAAGTCGCGATAGCGGAACAACTGCTGTTGGCGTGATCGTTTCGACCTCGACGGGCGGCGCGACATGGACTACACAAGACTACACAAGTGTTGCGGGGCTGGAGGACATCTGCTTCTCTAACAGTTCTACCGGCTTCATGGTTGGGACGAACCAACAATTTCATCCTGTTGTTGCCAAGACCACTGATGGAGGTGTAACTTGGACAGAACAGGTTTGGGGTGATACGGCCTCCCTGTTCGGAGTTCGTTTTGCGCCAGGCACGGGTACCGGCATAGCATTTGGCAACCAGCTTAAGTATGATTCCCTTGGCTTCTACAGAGCCACTGACGTCTATGTTCTGCGGACCACAGACAATGGGGCGACATGGGTTCGTCAGATCGTGACCAGCCCGACCGCTTCCAGCATAACAACCAGCGGGATACTTCTTTCTCCTATGGATGGCTACCTTGCAGGAGGCACAATAACGACGAGCGCTTTCGTACTCCACACGACCAATGGCGGGACAACATTCATTGGGGCTAACACCGGAGAGCAAGTTGTGGAATTTCGTCTCCATCAGAACTATCCGAACCCGTTCAACCCGAGCACGACGATATCATTCAGCATTCCTGCCTCGCCGGCAGGCGGGCCTCACTCATCATTCATCATTCTCAAAGTGCTTGATGTGCTGGGGAGAGAAGTCGCAACGCTGGTGAATGGGCCTAAAGCACCTGGCCACCACGAAGTCACGTGGGACGCAAGCAACATGCCAAGTGGGGTTTACTTCTACCGCCTCATCACGCCAACTTCAGTTTTGACGAGGAAGATGATTCTCATGCGGTGAGTATTGACGGGGAATGGGAGTTAGGAGCCGGGGTTCAGGGTGCAGGCATCCAATCTCATGACACGCATTGGCGGAAACCTGCCCCTCTTCCCACCTTGAATCTGTTGCTCTCCTCTTCGTATATTCAAGCAGAAAACCGACCTTCCTCTGTTCCTTTCAACGCCACCGAGAGTTGCTAATCACGCAACTCACATCCTATCAAGAAGGGAGTCAACCATGCGACACCTTTGTACAGTGATTCTTGCTGTCCTTCTCATCTCTTCCATCCTTGTTGCAGGATCTCGCAACACCTCTGTCGGCACGAAGACGGCCACGTCGGTCATTGATGGAAGAATTCTTCAGAAGACAGAAACAGCATCAGAGCAGAACCATCATCCTCCTGCCCAGAATATGTTTGAGTTGGAGAAGAGTCTGCCGATCCCAAACTCGGGACTCTACATGTCCAACGTCCGCTGGCAGAGCACCGACGGTGCAGCCATCGGGCAGGATGTTGCGGTAAACCCCAACGGGACGAATGCATTCATCGGATGGAACTTGAACAGCGAGCGGGTTTCATTCCACGACAACTCATCCGGCACACCGCTCTGGGAGTACTCGTCCGACCCGGAGACGTACAGAAATTTCGTCGCGCTCTCGGCAACTGCCAACATTGTCGCCAACGCTTCGTACCACAACATCTATCTCTTCGACAAGAACTCCGGTTCTGTCACGTTCAACTTTCCGATTCCAAGCTCACGCATCGCCGGACCGATTGCTGTGTCGCGTGACGGTCAACTGCTCGTCTGCGCTACCTCTTCCCCGCTTGCAGGCGGCATGCACAGAGTTTACGCATTCAGTCCCCCATCAACCACGCCGATCTGGACATTCGACTTCAGCGATGCACAGAGCACCGGCATCTATGGCATCAACATCAGCGTCGACAAGTCCACGGTGGCCGTGAATGGGAAATTCTACGGCTGGTTCCTGAATGCCACCAACGGCACAGTACGAACCGAGGTGGAGATCGCAAATACCGAGTCTCGTCTTGCGCTCAGCGCGAATGCTTCCGTCCTTGCGATCGCAGAACTAAGCGGGTTCATCAAAGCCTACACCTACAGCGTTGCGCAAAGCCGATACAATCTCCTCTGGCAATACAGGATTCCGCCCGGACTCTTCACCAACTGGGCATCATCAATCGATGTGTCCGCCGATGGACTTACCATCATGGCCGGTAGTCTGATCTTCGTGAGTAGCAGCGAGACCGATGGCGCTGCGTATATGTTTGACACATTCGGTGAGGGAACTCCCAACTGGATCTTCTCCGGCATGGGCGATCTGGTAGATGAGATTGCCATCTCGGACGATGGATCGCTGCTCGCGGCCGTAACGTGGGGCGATCTGGCAAATCTAAAGGCCGACATCTACATCTTCGAGCGCAACTCCAATACGCCGGTGTTCAGCGTAAACACACCCGGCTCCATGTTCTCGCTCTCCATGTCTGCTGATGGAAAGAGTGTGGCCGCCGGAGGCAAGGCTGTGCATGCGCGACAGTTCGGCAATGGCGGAAACGTGTACAACATTGGTGTTGATCTCGGAGGTGGGGCAATCGCAGGTCAAGCAACAGCCGTCCCCAGCCTCGGAGGGGTTCTGGTTGAAGTGATAGGAACAACACGCAAAGCGACAACCGATTCACTCGACCGCTATGTTGTCCCTAATGTCCCTCCGGGAACATACTCAGTCAAATTCTCGAAACGGGGATATGTTGGTACGACTGTCAACAACGTCGTCGTGACGGGAACAGACACAACGCGTAACATCAACGCGACGTTATCTCAAACGGGCGCTGGACCAACCAACCTCGTCGCCTCGCACAGCCTCAACTCACGCATCCAACTCAACTGGACGAACCCGACGGAGCCGGGTGATAGAGTATTCGACCGCTTGCTTGCCACCGACGACGTTCGGACCGAAAGGAGCTCAGTGTCTCTTCTGAATCAGCGTTCATCTATCCATCAATCCACCTATCCCTCCTTAAACGGCGGGCATGCAATGTCTACGCTTGTTCCTCCTGACAGCATCAAGATCTATCGTGCCGTCCGTTCCGGTGGCCCGTACTATTTGAAGCGAATCCTGGCTGGCGCTCCATCAAGCTACGTTGATAGCGCGGCGCTCCCGTTGAAGGACTACTACTATCGTGTCACGGCAATTTATGGCCAGGGCGAGAGCCAGTATTCCAATGAAGCGTACGGCACTGTGGACAGTTCGTTCCTGCAATTCAGCATCACTACACCTCATCGTTCGGTCACACCGACTATCGATGGAACGCTCGCTCCCGGTGAATGGACCGACGCCCTACGGGTTGATGTTTCAGATGTGTTTGGGTACGGCGGCGGAACGCTGTTGCCTCGCGGCAGTACATTCATGTGGTTCAAGTACGACAGTCTGGCAAAGAGGCTCTACATTGCAGGAGAAGACTTCCTAAACAATGACGGTCTTGCGAACAGTGAGGGCTTCGGTTTGTACTTCGACGACAACAACAACAATCAGTTCGAGGCAATTGGCAACAATCCCTTGCTGCGCGAGGGGAATTACTGGGGATACTACTTCTCGTCGGGCTCGACCGTCAGGTTCCGGGAGATTTACACTGGCGGTGGTGTGAACGCAATCGTCGACACTGTCACAGACGCCCAGGTTGCATTCTCCAACGCAACCGGACACGTCACCGGAGAGATCAGCATACCGCTCAGCTTCTTCGACAGGAACCACCTGCAGGTGTACGGTCCCAACAAGATTGTTGGCGGTGGATTGTTCATGATTGGCCGGACGGGAA
>CAYHRX010000251.1:0-5531 GCA_964359075.1 uncultured Chitinophagales bacterium | reverse complement strand
ACAGGGGCACATCCTAAACGCCGATAGTGTGTTTTTGATTCATCAACTGTTCCTTTGGACAAAAGGAGTCTGCCTATGCACTCGGCTAGAGTCATTTCTGCACCGCTCGTGGGTCTTCTGATCGCTGCTGTGGCCCTCGGTTCGCCTATCGTTACCTCCGTCTCTCCCACGCCTCAATCCCTCACTGCAACTCGGACAACTCAAATCGTTATCAACTTCGATTCGGCTATTGACCCATCCTCTATCAACACATCCACAGTCATGGTCTGGGGCAGGTGGAGCGGGATGATGGCGGGACAATTCCAGATGGAGAACGCAAACACACAAGTGCGCTTCATGCCGTCGGGGAATTTCTCGGCGGGGGAGTGGGTGACGGTGTCGCTCTCCCGTGGGGTGAAGGGACAGACAGGCGACTCATTGGCGAGAGGGTATGCATGGAACTTCTGGATTCGCTCGGGTCCGGGGACGATGAACCTCATCGAATTAGGCCGGCTCCCGGTACGTCGACAGGGTGAAGGTCACATCCAGACGTACGGAGCGTACGCGGGCGATGTGAACCACGATGGCTGGACGGACTTTCTTTGTCCAAATGAAATCCCGCACGATGTTCGAGTCTTTATGAACGACGGCGCGGGTGGCTACAACACATTCACTGTCTACCCGATTCCCGGTGGCAACACGCCAAGCACGAATGAAGGCGTTGATCTCAACGGCGACAGCATCATGGACTTTGCTGTTGGCAACGCGGGCAATGACAGTGTAACCGTATTCATCGGGGTTGGTGATGGAACGTTCCTGCCATCTCGAAACTACCAGGCGGCCACCGGCGTGCGTGGGCTGAGCACGATGGATCTTGACGGCGACGGAGACATGGATATTGTCACGGCTAACCGAGTGGGGAATAACCTGACAATCCTGAAGAACAACGGCAACGGCACGTTTGCAGCACGTCTTCCCGTTGAAGCGAACGGCGGTCAGGAGACCGCATGCGCTGCGGCCGATGCGAATGGTGACGGCATCCTGGATTTGTTCGTCGGGGCGTACAGCAGCAATGAGATCATTCTCATGCTTGGCAACGGCACGGGCGGACTGACCTTCTCGGCAAAAGTTCCGGCAGGCGGAAAGCCGTGGAAGATTACTGCTGGCGACGTGAACGGCGATGGGAAAGTAGATGTGGTTTCCGCGAACTCATTCAACAACAACGCGTCCGTGATTCTGGGAAATGGCGCTGGAGGCCTTTCACCGGCGGTGACGTATCCAACGGGTGCGTTCGATCTGGCAATTGCACTTGGTGATATTGATGGTGATGGCGATCTCGACATGGTCACAAGCAACTATGCCGGGAGAAACTGGACGGTGTACGAGAACAACGGCACCGGCATCTTCATCAATCAGCGTACGCTCCTTGCGGCCAGCGCCGGCTCATGCGCCACGCTGCATGACCGTGACAACGACGGCGACCTGGACATGACCGGCATCGATGAAGAGGACGACCTCGTGTTCCTCTTCGACAACCGGCCGCCAACGGGTGTGGGAGAAGGAGAGACGTTGCCATTTGAAACGAGATTATTCCAGAACTATCCCAACCCGTTCAATCCGAGCACAACGATTCAGTACTCCCTCCCCTCTCTGAGTTTCAACCAAGCAAAGGGGAGGGCTGGGGAGGGGTCGCACGTGACATTGAAAGTGTACGACCTGTTTGGTCGTGAAGTCGCAACGCTGGTGAATGGTCAGCTTGGAGCAGGATCGCATGAGGTGACGTGGGACGGGGCGGGAGTGGCGAGCGGTGTGTACTTCTACAGATTGCAGGCTGGGCACCTCGTCGAAACGAGGAAACTGATGTTGCTCCGGTAATGACAGCGTTGTGGTTCTTTCCGGGGAGTCCCAGGTCGAAAGGCCTGGGACTTTTTTGTTGTAGCGCACGCACGGCGTCAAAAGGCTCGCTCATTTAAGCAATCCTCTTCATCCTCCCACATTTTAGCTTGTGTCCGCATCCGGTTTGGAAGCGCCGTTTCTAGACTGGCTGTCTTTGATTCTCACACGCCAATTCCCTACAATAGGGGCGTTCAATAGGAGCCTTCTTAACTTGAACGCCGGCAAGCTGCTCGCGCTCTTCATTGTAACTCTCCACTCATATTCACACCAGGCTGTCCACGCTTCCGATCGGCCCCAAAAGCCTTTGTCCGAACACCGATTCGAACGGCTTGGTGAACACGAGGGTTTCTCTTCAACGCGTGTAGCGTCTATCCTTCAAAGTCGCGATGGATACCTGTGGTTTGGCACCGACATGGGCCTGCTGAAATATGACGGAGTTCGACTTGTAACTTCCACACGACTTACAACGCCTGCTCTCGGGTCGAATCTCATCTCTGCTCTCTGCGAAGATCGTGATGGGAACATTTGGGTTGGAACATCCGGTGGCGGCGTTACGAGATTAGGCATCAACGATTCGACACGGTGGACCTCACAGAAAGGTCTGGCGAGCGATTATATCCGCGGGATTTGCCAGGATGCGAGTGGAGACATCTGGATAGGAACCGATGGTGAAGGACTCTCACGGATTACTCATGACACGGTGCGGACGTACAAACGAGGGCAAGGTCTCGCGCACCTTAATGTTACTTCGCTCCATGCTGATCATGCGGGGGATGTGTGGGTCGGATCAGAGGGTGGGGTGCAACGGATTCATCAGGGGCGATTCGAATCCTACACCGACGGGGAAGGTCTACCTCACAATCTTATCCTCAGCATTGCAGAGGGTGGCAACTCTATATGGGTGGGAGGTCGTGGCGGACTGTCTCAGATTCGCGGTGGAACAGTCACAGCCTACACATCAAGCAACGGATTTCCGTTGCGTGGGGTGCGCGCAGTGGTGTGCGATTCTAAGGGAAGGGTCTGGTGCGCAGGAACTGGACGGATCGCACGTGTTGCCGATTCCATGTTCTCGTCGATGACGCTCGATGATAGCACCGAGCGGATCAATGCTCTCCTGTTTGACAGAGAAGGTACGTTGTGGATTGGGACGGATACAGGCATCCTTACGTTGCGTGATGAATCGTTTTCGTTCCTGACAACGCGAAGTGGCATCCCTCCCGGCGAGGCGCGGCCGATCTTTGAGGATCGAGGAGGAAGAATCTGGATTGCGACTGGTGGAGGTCTGGCGCTCCTCTATCGGGGAGTCACCACCTCCATCAGCACCGCACAAGCTCCGTTCGCCTCAAAAGTATTCTCAATTTGCGAGGACGGGAGCGGCAACGTCTGGTTTGGAACCATGTTCGCAGGGCTTCACAAATTCGGGGGAGGCCGGTTTGTTGAAGTCAACATCCCCAACGTCCATCAGACTGCAATCTGGGCTATGCACACTGATCGGGAGGGAACTCTGTGGGTTGGTACTGGTGAGGGATTGTACAAGATCTCCAGGAAGGGAACGGAAAAGCTCACAGGTCTTTCGAATGAAGATGTCCGTGCAATCTCTGAAGATGCACAAGGACGACTGTGGATCGGGACTTCATACGGCCTGAACAGGATTGAGGACGGAACAGACACGGTGTTCACAACCCAGCACGGGCTCAGCAACAGCATCATTACAGTCGTGTACCCTGATTCAATCGGAGATGTGTGGTTGGGAACATTCGCAGGGCTCAATGTGTATCGCAACGACTCCTTCATTGCTCTGACCGCGAAGGCTGGGTTGCCAGAGGATCCGATACATCAGATCCTTGAAGATGATCTCGGCTATCTCTGGCTCACTACGGCCGGATCTCTTCTTCGCCTGAGAAAGAACGCGGCCATTGATTTCATCCTGGGAAAGGCCAGTGCCGTCCCGTATGAATCGTTTGATCGGTCCGATGGGTTGATGAGCCAGTCTTTCACGGGAACGTATCAGCCTGCCGGCATGAAGAGCCGCGACGGTCGATTGTGGTTTCCAACTCAGGCCGGAGTTGCTGTTGTTGATCCATCGGCTCTTCGGGTTAATACCACTCCACCACAACCGATCATCGAACACATCGTTGTTGGAACGGCTGTGCACTCTGTTAAAGGTCTGCTGAGCTTGCTGTACGGACATGACAATTATGAGTTCAAGTTCACGGCGCCGAGTTTTGTGAGTCCGGCAAAGATTCGGTTCTGGTATCAACTTGAAGGGGTCAACCAGCAGTGGGTTGATGCAGGCACTCGACGTAGTGCGTTCTTCAACGAAATCCCTCCCGGTGAGCATGTCTTTAAGGTCAAAGCTATGAATGAAGATGGCGGGTGGAGCGAACGTGAAGCATCGTGTCTTGTCACGATCCAGCCGCCGTATTGGATGACGTGGTGGTTCCGACTTCTGCTTGGTCTTGCCTTTCTAACGGTTGCGGCGGCAGCATACCGGACAAGCATGTCTCGCGTACGGCGCAAACACAAAGAGCAACAACGGTACACTCAGGAGTTGTTGAGGGTGCAGGAGCAGGAACGCCTGAGGATTGCCCGAGAACTGCATGATGGCCTCGGTCAGAACATCATTCTCATCAAGAACAAGACTCTGCTCGCGGCCCAGGCCGCCGACAAGCAATCGACAGTTGCCAGCAACCTTCAGGATATATCGAACCTCGCCTCAAGCACACTCGAAGATCTACGCCAGATAGCGCACGATCTTCGTCCCCCGCACCTTGAACGATGGGGACTTGCTGATTCGATTCGTGCATCACTCCAGACTCTCAGCGAGACATCATCCGTGGAGTTTGATGTGGACATAGATACCATAGATGGTCTGATCGAGAAAGATAATGAGATTCACGTCTTCCGCATTGTGCAAGAAGCCGTGAACAATATTTTGAAGCACGCTCAGGCAAGGAAGGCGTCTGTGACGATGAGACGTGAGGCGAATATGATTCGATGCGTCATTCGAGACAACGGCAAGGGTGTGCCGACTGCTCCAGATGACAAATCAGATGCATCGAGTGAAGGTTTCGGACTAAGCAGCATGGGACAACGTGTCAATATCCTTTGCGGCACATTGCGCATCGAATCTATCCCGTCGCAGGGAACAATGATCACCATTGAACTACCGGTAAAGAAGAAGCCGGATGGATGAACAGACTACAATCCTGATTGCTGACGATCACCCTGTCGTCCGCAGCGGCTTGCGGGCGGTGTTGGAGCGTGAGCCTGGGTTTCAAGTGATTGATGAAACCGGGAACGGCGAAACTGCCTTACAGTTGATTCGTCAGCACTCGCCGCGTGTTGCCATTCTCGATGTGGAAATGCCCGGCATGGACGGCTTCCAAGTTGCGCAGCACATTCTCGACAACAACCTGCCGGTCGATGTCATCTTCATGACGATGCACAACGACGAACTGACGTTCAACAAGGCAATGGAAGCCGGCGCGAAAGGATTTGTCCTGAAAGAAAACGCCGTTGTCGATATCCTCTCCTGTGTATCGGCTGTGCTGCAAGGAAAGCATTACGTAAGTCCTGCCCTCACGGACCACCTACTCCGTCGAAAGACGAATCAACCACTTGCCCTATCCTCAACTCTCGATGCGCTCACGCCC
>CAYHRX010000250.1:0-5533 GCA_964359075.1 uncultured Chitinophagales bacterium | reverse complement strand
CGACGAGCGTGATGGTGTCCGCATCGCCATACTGCCGGCCGAAGTCGGCGGCGACCACTTCGACTATTGCTACCTTGGCGCCGACAAAGCGGTGTTCGGCATCAGCGTCTTTGATGTGTCGGGCAAGGGTCTGCAAGCAGCAATGTCTGCAGTCTTCACAAGTGGTGCATTCATCAGCGAAGCGAGGCGTTCCGAGTCACCGGCCGAGATTATGAGTCGACTGAATACTTCCGTGTACCGCTACACTCAGAGAGGGCACTTTGTTGCGTTCCTGTTTGCCATGCTGGACGTGGAGAAGAAGACGATGACGTTCACGAACGCCGGACAGATGAAACCGTTGCTCAGGTCGGGCAGCAATGTGAGTTGGCTCGATGCGATCGGCGTGACGTTTCCTCTCGGCATGACGGAGTACGCCACGTTTGAGGAGCGCACAGTCGCCCTTCATCCCGGTGATGTGCTGCTACTGGTGACGGACGGCTTTACGGAGGCGATGAACGGCACGAAAGAACAGTATGGCATGGAGAGACTGGCAGAGTTCGTCGGCAAGCTGGCTGTTGGCAACCTGTCGCCGGGGCAGATCGTTGAGGCGATTACCAACGACATCCGCACATACGTCGGCGGCGCTGCTCAGCATGATGATATGACAATAGTGGTGGTAAAAGCGAGATGAGTCAGTGAATAGATACGATGAGCTGATTGCGAAGGAGGCGAAGCACTGGGGAGAGGCCAAGTCCGACCGACAGAACCCACAGATATGGGATGATGAACAGCTATTTGAGATCTTCTTCGGGAGGGAGTATCGTCATCTTGTCGACACGGTTGTGGCTTCTGGTCCGCGAGCGTTGGAGCTGGGTTGTGGTGAGGGCAATCTCGCTCTTGAGTTGGCGCGTCGCGGCCTTCAGGTTGACGCTGTCGATTTGAGTCCGGACCGCATAGGTCGAGCGAAGCTAAAGACCGACGGAGAGAGCAACCGGCCAAGCTTCATGGTCGGAGATCTCAATACGATCTCACTCCAACCGCAGGCGTACGACTGCATCGTTGCGCACGACGCACTTCACCACATCCTCCGGCTCGACCATCTGCTGAAAGAAGTTGCGGGCGCCCTTAAGTCTCACGGGACTTTTGTGGTGATGGATTATATTGGGATGGGAAGGGCTCGCAGGTTGTGCGCGGCATTTCTCATAGGTATTCTGCCAACCTACCAGCCATACGGTAGCAAGCTCAAGCTGGCCAAACGCCTGAAGGCATTCCTGGCAACTGAGGATCAGAAGCGCATGGCGCTTTCAACGGGTGTCGATGACGCACTCCACCAAGATTCTCCGTTTGAGGAGATCTCCCAGCAATCCATCGTGAAGCTGATCCACTCTCATTTTCATGTTCTTGAAGAGTCCTCTTTCGATCCGTTCTGGTACTATCTTGCCGCAAAAGTCAGACTCCCCAAGTCTCTCCGCCTTCAGGTTGCGCGAATGTTGCGCGCCTTTGATGACTTCATGGTACGAGCCCACCTTGTTCAAGGCGCGTATGTGTTTATCCGGGCGAGGAAGTCGTGATGCTGACAGCCAGGCTCGCCTTCGCGATACTCTGCTGTGTTTCTATCGCACGTAGTCAATCCGGCTTCAATGTGCAACTCCGTCTCAACTATGAGTCTGCCGATGAGACGATCAGTCTGTACGAAGGAAGATCGGGCAACCCCCAATACATTGCCGGTCTCCGCGGGAGCCAGATTGCCATGGCAACAACCGGGTTGCTTGCGCAGAAGTTGTTGAGCACAGCTGACCTCACTTCGAGCCTTGAAGGGGCGAAGTTCAACAACATTGTGGGAGAAGATGTGTTTCGCATGAGGGACGCCCGCTCACGCGTTGCAGCGATCAAGGCGCTTGTCGATCAGTGCAAGCGACGCAATTTTGGACAGAAGGTCGTGAGCACTGTTGAACAGCTCTTTCCTGATGACGCACGGATCTCGACGACATTCCCGGTCTACTTCGTTGCATTCGGTCATCCCAATATTGATGCGTACGTGCGACGAGTGGTGTGGAACGGCGACTCTCCCACGTTCGTCGGGGAAGGGCAGGGTGAGCTTACCGTTGTGGTGAACCTTGCCAAGGCTGCGAACTATGCCGGACCGGTTGAGCAACAGTTCATTGAGTTGCTCACGGTAGTCGCCCATGAAGTGTTCCACGTGGCGTTTGGCATCTATCAAGACACCTCGCCTACCTGGCGTCGCTACTTCGCACAGCATCGCGGTTATGTGGACGATCTTCTCGAGCTCACACAGAATGAAGGGATCGCATACTATCTGAACCTCGTCCAGCACCACCACGGAAAGCTGCCGCAGGCGTGGGTTGAGCAGCTTCCGTACTCGTTTTCCCAATTCAACAGCAGCGTGCACGAGCTTCTCTCACCTCGCATCAGTGCGCAGCGTGCCGATGAGCTTATCCGCGCATCAAACCTCTCCGGCAGTCATAAGGAAAGCTACGGCGCATTCACGGGGATGATCGTCGCACGGCAGATCGATCAGACGTTCGGTCGCGATGCACTACGCCAGACCATCGCGCTCGGACCGTTTGAGTTTTTCGGGAAGTACATCGAGGCCATGGGAAGAGACAACAACCTGCCGGCACTTTCGGAGGAACTCATGCGTTATGTGAATGCGCAGCGCTAGTCACTGGCGATTTCGGGAGGGTCTGGGCGATTCGTTCATCTTGCACATCCGCACTGCTTTTCGTATCTTGCACCTGCATTTGCTGCCATCCGTTGCTGCACTTCCAAAGTCCTGATACTGATTGAATCTGCTTATCAAGAATATCTCTCAACTGGTCACAGTTGGCTCGGGCGGCAAGCGTGTCAAGACGGGCCCGGAAATGCGCGATCTGGGAATCATCAGCAATGCAGGGGTTCTTTGTACAAATGGGAAGATCGAGTGGGTGGGGTTGATGTCAGAGTGGGACCGACAACTGCCGTCTGACTTTGTGGAACTCGATGCAAGCGGCATGGTTGTTCTGCCGGGGTTCGTGGATTCGCACACGCATATGATGTTCGCGGGGAACCGTGCGCATGAGTTCGGGCTGCGCTCCCAAGGAGCAACGTATCAGCAGATTGCTGAAGCCGGAGGTGGCATCCTCAGTACGATCAAGAACGTCCGTGCGGCATCAAAGAAAGAGTTGAAGCGACAGACCAGCCGATATCTTGCAGAGATGATGCAGCACGGCACGACGACGGTCGAGATCAAGTCGGGGTACGGCCTGGATGTTGATTCTGAGATCAAGATGATGGAAGCGATCCACGACCTTTCGATTGAAGAGATGATGACTGTGGTGCCGACGTTCATCGGTGCGCATGCAGTTCCTCCGGAGTACAAACAGAACAAGTCGGCATATGTGGATCTGGTGATCAACGAAATGATCCCGTACATCGGTCGGAAGAAGCTGGCGACGTTCTGCGATGTGTTCTGCGAGAAAGGCTACTTTGGGCTTGATGAGTCGGAACGCATCCTGCTGGAAGGGAAACGGGCCGGCATGCTGCCAAAAGTCCATGCCGAAGAGTTGAGCCCACTCGGCGGCGCGCAGCTTGCGGCCAGGGTCGGTGCTGTATCGGCAGACCACCTTGAACATGTGAGCGATGAAGGCGTTGCCGCGATGCGGGATGCTGGTGTCGTTGCCACGGTGCTGCCGGGTGTATCGTTCTTCCTGAACCACGGCTATGCGCCTGCGAGGAAGCTCATCGACAGCGGGGTGGCGGTGGCAATTGCCAGTGACTTCAATCCTGGCTCATGTATGTCGTTCTCCATGCCGATGATGATGACTGTCGCCTGCACCCAGATGAAGATGACGACCGAAGAGGCGATTACGGCGGTCACGCTCAACGGAGCCGCAGCGCTGAATCTCTCTGCAACGATTGGCAGCATTGAAGTGGGAAAGAATGCAGATTTGATTGTGGCAAGCATCCCGGACTACAGGTTCCTTGCCTACCACTTCGGGACGAACCACATCGTGAAGACAATCAAGAACGGAACATTACTCGAATTCTAACAACTCACCGATCTCCATGACGAAGATTGTCGAGTGCGTCCCGAACTTCAGTGAGGGGCGGGATATCCGAATCATCAATGCCATTGCCGGTGCAATCAGCAACGTGGAGGGGGCGAAGTTCATCAGCGCAGAGCCAGACAAGGATTACAACCGTACCGTGGTAACGTTCATCGGACATCCGGTTGCTGTTGTTGAAGCTGCCTTCAAGGCCACACAGAAAGCCGTCGACCTTATTGATATGACCACACACAAAGGAGAGCACCCCCGCCTTGGTGCGACCGACGTGGTTCCGTTTGTCCCCGTCTCAGGTGTAACGATGATGGACTGTGTCAAGCTCGCACACGAGTTTGGCAGACGTGTTGGCGAGGAACTCGGCGTCTCCATCTATCTTTATGAAGAAGCTGCAACAACTCCCGAACGGCGCAATCTTTCCACCATCCGCAAGGGTGAGTATGAAGGACTGGCTGAGAAGTTGAAAGATCCCAAATGGAAGCCGGACTACGGACCGTCGACCTTCAATGCAAGGTCGGGCGCAACCGTAACGGGTGCGCGCACTTTCCTTATCGCCTACAATGTCAACCTCGACACGAATGACACGAAGCTGGCAAATGAGATTGCACTACGCATCCGTGAGAGTGGGAGGGTGAAGAAAGATGCAAGTGGCAATCCTGTGCTCGATGCGAAGGGGCAGAAGGTCAGCATCCCCGGCTCGCTGCAGGCTGTAAAGGCGATGGGCGTTCTTCTTGAAGCGCGTAACATTGCCCAGGTGTCCATCAATCTCGTCAACTACAATATCACACCGCCCCATACTGCGTTTGAAGAAGTGAGGAGGCAAGCAGCATCGCTTGGCGTCAAGGTCACGGGCAGTGAGATTGTCGGCCTTACGCCGATGGAAGCGCTGCTTATGGCGGGGAGGTTCTACGATGCCGGTGTGTCCGACGAAATGAAGCTCATCGAGCTTGCGATCGAGAAGCTCGGCTTGAGCCGACTTGATGAGTTCGATCCAAAGAAGAAGATAATCGAATACCAACTGGAATAGGGAAGGTTATGCTTACAAAAAAGACAGTCAGCGCGTTTCTTGATGAACTCGCCTCGTCATCGCCGGCGCCCGGCGGTGGGAGCGTTGCTGCCCTTTCGGGGGCATTGGGGGCGGCGTTGACGACGATGGTCTGCAATCTCACCATTGGCAAAAAGAAATACGCCGAAGTGGAAGGTGACATGAAGAAGATCAAGGTCGAAGCGGAGAAGCTGCGGGCAACATTCACCGAGTTGATTGACAGAGACACGCAGGCGTTCAACAAGGTGATGGAAGCCTACGGGCTGCCCAAGGAGAGCGATGCTCAGAAGGCGTTGCGTCTTGCGGCAATCCACGAGGCGACAAAGGAAGCGACCCTCATCCCGCTGGAAGTGATGAAGCACTGCATTGACGCGATGGCGCTTGCCCAGCAGGTTGCGTCTTCGGGGAACTCTAATTCCATAAGCGATGCCGGTGGCAGCGCCCTAAT
>CAYHRX010000249.1:0-5543 GCA_964359075.1 uncultured Chitinophagales bacterium | reverse complement strand
CGACTTTGATGAACGGCACTTCGTATTCATACACTTCAGCATTCACCCACACCGTTGAGAGGTCGGCAATCTTGTAGAGATTTGTGCCTGCCATGATGTTACCGCCTTGCAGCACGTTCTTCTCAACAATGACACCTGTCGCTGGTGCAACGAGAGCCATTGTTTTCTCCGGTTGTCTCGTCACTTCCAAACGTTGGATTTGTTCATGCGAAATATCCCAATACATCAATTTGCGATGAGCACGACTGTAGAGTTCTTGAGAATCGCTTGAGTCGGTGTTCTTGTATTTTAGAGCGATGATGTATTCTTCTTCTGCGCTGACAAGCTCAGGACTGTAAATTTCAAGAAGCGGCTCACCTTTCCGAACAAACTTGCCCGTATAATTCACGAACAGCTTATCAATCCATCCGGAGATTTTGGCGTTGACGTAATACAGCTTTCGTTCATCGTAGTCGACCTTGCCTACCGTACGTATGGTTTTCGAGAGCGCTCTTCGCTGCGCTGTTTCGTATCGCACCCCGATGTTCTGCACGGTCGTTGGGTCGATTTTTATGCCTCCCCCTTCCTCACCTTCGTACACTGGAACCATATCCATTCCCATCGGCGACTTGCCCGGCTTGTCGGACCTCATCGTCGGGTCCATCGGGTCACGGTAAAAGAGAATCCGTTTTCCCTGAGCCGTTGGAGCGCCTGTGCTCGACGAATTCTTTGTTGAGAAGAAGATGAAGTACATTCCAACGAGAACGAAGACGAGCACAACGATGCCAACCAATATTCTTAGCTGATTCTTGTTCATTACAATTATCCTTTCTGCATTATCGTAAGTCGCTACCAACAGCGCGTTCCAGTGCAGCGAGACTGCTAAAGTATTCTCCGACCACCATGTAGTATTCCATTTTGAACATCTGTACAAGCCGGTATGTATCGAGGAGCGAGAGGAAGTCCGCCTTATCCGTCTGATACGCTGCGAGCGTTGATTGGAGTGACTGCTCAGCCTGCGGTAAAATGGTTTGCTGATATCGGTCGATCTGCTGCCAGCGGGATTGGACCTTCGCATACGACTCGCTCACTTCCGCCCGTACCATGTTCTGCATATCGAGGAGAGACTGTTCGCTTGATCGTACGTTCAATTCGCTCTCTTCAATCTTTCCCGAATACTTTCCAATGCCCCATGGAGCAAGCGGAATATTGATGCCAATCATTGCAGCCCACTGGTTCGTTCCTTCTTTCATTTGCTTGTAGGTGCCTCGAAGCATCAGCTCAGGAAACCGCATCCGTTTCGCGACAGCGACTTCTGCGTTGTTCATTTCGATTTCATATTTCATTGCACGGACTTCAGGGCGGTCGTTCAGTGACCCTTCAAAGAGCTCGTTCAGTGTGGTGCGGAATTCCTGTGGAGGTTTGCTCGCAACTCGACCAATCGGAATCGTTGAAGGCATTGAACGGAGAGCGTTCATCATTGCCTCCGTCGCGGTCAGTTCTTGCTGTAGCGTCGCACGATCGTTCTGGAGTTTTGCCAGCTCCACTTGTACTTTCAGCACATCACCTTGCGAAGTGAGACCAACGCTGTATTTCGCCCGCGCTGACTCGATGATTTGTTTGAGAAGGCGCTGGTTCTCTTCGTTGACGTCGAGCCGGCGCCGAACCGAATACAGCATGGCGTAGCCACGCTTTGCTTCAGCAATAAGATTTCGCTCGACTGCTGCGGCTGACTGTTCGGTCATGCGAACGTTCGCCCTCGCGACATCGCCCATCAGCGACTTTTGCCCGAACAAAGGAATTGCCTGCTGCAAGGAGTAATCGGTTTCCATCCCGTCTCGAAACGGATTAGCCGATGTTACGGGAGTGGCAAAAAATTCAACGCTGGCTTGTGGATCGTCCCATGCTGTTACTTGAGGGACGCGAGCTTCAGAGCTTTGAATGCGCGTTCTGTATGCTTGCAACTTTGGGTTCTTCTGCAGGACTGCTTTCACGAATGCTTCGACAGAGTATGTTGTATCTGCCGGCGAACCATCCTGCTGAACGCGCGGTAGAATAGATGCGATGGGTTTTTCGAACTTCAAGACCGCGTTCTTTTGCGCCACGGCGATGGACTGTGTAAACGTGAAAAACGTAAACAGATAGTAAGTTATGTGCTTCAGCATGAGCTGACACTCCTTTTGAATCAGTTGATGAAAAATTCTTGGGAACGATGTGGTTCAGCTATTCTTCTCTCACAATGCTCATCATGAGCTACGAGAGAATAGCGGTAGATGGAACGACAAGCGCGCAGCTTCGCCAATACTTCGTTTGCTTTCTCCATGTGCTCGTGATACGAGTGCTCCGCGTTAATCTCTGCAATCTCCGTTTGTTTGGAGAGCTTCGAGGGAAAACGGAACATTTGCATCAGCTCGATCTTCTGCATGTCGGCCTGGTTCCAGCGGAAGCCGGGCATCTCCTCCCGCATGTATGTCAACTCTGGGTCATCGAGCGCGCCTGCCTGCCGCACCCTTGCATGGGCGGCATCAACCTGATGCAGCGATGCCTGGATCTCGGGATTGTTCCTGAGCACCTCGTTCACTAGCTCTCGCAGATCCAGAGTTCCTTGTACAGTCTGCTGCTGCCCGTACACCAGCACGGACGCAGCGACATGCAGGAGCAATGCTGAAATGAATCTCATTCTAACCTCACACGTAATCTGGACGAATAGAATACACCCTCACTTGAGCGAAGTGCACAAACACACTTCACCCTCCATGAATGGACACCCATTCACATACAAACGTGCGGGTTGTCTAGATAAGAAGTGAGGAGGTGAGAATCGGGATGTCTACAACTGTAGGTCGAGAGGAGGAAACACGCGCAAAGAAAACAGGTGTTACGTTATGGGTGATAGGTGATAGGGTCGGGACAAGTGCCAATTGCTTGGCTGATTCCAGCGTCCTTTCCTTCACCTGCACAAACGCGGTGGTGTTACGCTCAGCGATAGATGTCGTTGTGCAGCAGGTGGTTGTGTTCTCAGTTGAGAACCTTGCAGTTGCCGGACTGTCCTGAGCGCCGCACATGGGGCAACTGCCGCCCTGCATCATCTCAGGCATCGAGCACGACGCAATGATGACGGGGATGCCGATGTTGAACACACCGAACACCACCGCAAGCACCAGGGCCACAAGTCGATATTTTAGGATGCCGTCCATCTGGCTATGTTAACACAACAATTGTCCGATCTGTTCCTAACCAATTGCATGCCACAGAGTACACTGTCAATGTAGAGCATTTTGAGGGGATTGTCAACCTCTCATTTTTCAGGAGTGAGAAAAAGAGAACGGCCTGACCTCCACGTTGACTTCATGTCTTTGCGTGCTTGACCAATGTACGAGTTGGGCCAAGCAGAGGCATTACAGAATTTTGTTAAAAGGTTGCACTTTAGGATTATGTCCATCATTCCCCCACCACCACCCTCGGCACCTGGTCCACTACCATGCAAAGCACTTCCCAATAGCTCCTACGCCCTGCTTCGGGCAAATCTCACCCGCTTCTCATTCACAACCACAAAGTTTGTTCACTAGTTGGTCGGCGTAGTGTTCCAGGAGTGACTCGAGAATAGCAATCTTGTTCCTACTGCGCTCGTCTGCCAGGCGTAAAAAGACAACGCCCCGGTGGGGGCGCTGTTGTCGATATACCTTTTCGCCGAAGTCTCTATCGTTAGTGATTAGTATCCAATTCTCGTCCGCTGCCTTCTGGATGATGAGATCGTCGTCGGCTCCTGGAGTTGACTCGTAGACCGAAAACACTTGATGACCTTCGCTGCGCAGCCATTCTGCAACCGCTGGCCCAACACATTCGTCAACAAGAAACCACATTCATGCCCCTTCGGCTGTGAGCGGCATAAACGTCGTGTTTTCGAGGGACTTTGTGGCAAAGAGGAGGCACGCCCGTCTGTCCTCCGCTGTTACGCCCTTGTACTCAGCAAGAATCTCATCGGCGGTTGAACCGTGAGCAAGGAGATTCAGAATGAACTCGACGGTCAAGCGGGTTCCCTTGATCACTGGCTTGCCCACCATGACCTTGGGGTTGACTGTCACCCGATCTAGAAGCTCCTGATCGCTCATAGAACCTGTCCTCCTGATTGTGCGTCTCAAGTTATGAATTTCCAGCAAGAATTGCACACGCATCTAACACAAACCACCCTTGGGGAATGGGCACCATCATCACCCCACCACCCTCTCTACCCTCGCACTCACCCAGCAGAGCACTTCATACGGGATCGTGCCGAGAGTTTCGGCAATGTCCCACGCGGAGATTGTCTCACGGCCCGCCGACCCAAGCAGAACCACGTCGTCTCCAACACCGACTTCGTCTTCATTCCCCACATCAACCATGATATGATCCATGCACACGGTCCCGACCACCGGATGGCGCTTGTCGCGAACCAGGACGCTCGCCCGGTTGGTCAACAGCCGGGAGTAGCCGTCGGCATAGCCAATGGGCACTGTGGCAATTCGGGTATCGTGTGGAGCGTGGTAACGACGGCCATAGGAGATGCTTGTTCCTTTTCCCACTTTCTTCAGCAGCGTGATCTTTGAAACCAGACTCATCACTGGCCTTAACGGGCTTGCATCGTCCATTCCTCTCCGTGGCGCGTAACCGTACAACATCAGGCCCGGTCTGACCATGTTGAAATGAGATTGCGGAAGGGCAAGAATCGCACCGCTGTTTGCCATGTGCTTGAGAGGAACATCTATCTTCCTTTTCCACAGCTCATCCAGGACACCACAGAACCTCTTCAACTGTTCATTCGCGAACGTCTGGTCCGGCTCATCTGACGTTGCGAAGTGGCTGTAGACTCCCGTTAGGTCGAGACGTCTTCCTCTCGCGACATGTTCAGTGAATGAGACGGCATTTCTCCAATCGCATCCCAGCCGACCCATGCCGGTGTCAATTTTCACATGCACCTTTGCCGGGCGGCCCAATCGTTCGGCGACTGATTCGATCCGTTCAACTTCATCATGCGTGCAGACCGTAAGATCGATGTCATTGAGGATTGTCCGTTCAATCATCTCCGGGGGGACGACTTCGAAAAGGAGAGTTGGCGCGAGAATGCCGGCCTGTCTGAGCGCAATCCCCTCCTCAACACGCGCAACTCCAAGATATGGCGCGCCGGCGGCAATGGCTTCTCTGGCAATCGTCTCTATGCCGTGCCCGTACGCGTTCGCCTTCACGACCGCCATGATTCTCACGTCGTTGCCAACCCGATCGCGGACGATTCTCATGTTGTGATGGAATGCGTCGAGATTGATGAGAACGCGGGTAGGATGCACGGTCGGTTCTTGTGATGTGATTCTAATACTGAGGAACAATATCGCCATGCCTCAGCTGAATATCAAGTTCCATCGAGAATTGAGTCGGGTGGACTTGCCAATTCAACTCAAGGTGTGTATCTTGCTCCGTAAAATTTGGAGTTGGAACTGATGGCAATTAGGATCTTCGTTACGGACGGGACGTTCGATAAGGAGTACAACATGTCCCTGAAATGCTCGCACTGGGAAGATGCAAGGTTGAGC
>CAYHRX010000248.1:0-5562 GCA_964359075.1 uncultured Chitinophagales bacterium | reverse complement strand
ATGGTAACGACCATCTGTTCCCATCCATCACTTTGGAGAAATCAGTAGGAAACACAAGGTTTTTGTCGCGTTGACTTTTGTTGGCCAACTCGGTAGCTTTCTCGCGGAAACACCGCCATCCGTTCCCTGCTTGACCAATTTCCTGATCAATGGTGTGTGTGCGGGGATGGAACCCACTATCATAACATGGAGGTCGCCATGGTTCTCAAGAGACTTGTAGAGTTCCTCGATGACAACAAGATCAAGTACGTTGTCATCCACCACTCGCAGGCATTCACTGCGCGTGAAGTGGCCGCGTCGGCGCATATCCCTGGCAAGGATATCGCGAAAACGGTCATTGTGAAGACTGATGGCAAGCCGACGATGGCCGTTCTTCCTGCATCGCAGATGATCGACCTGCGGCTTCTGAAGGAAGCGACCGGCGCAAGCAAGGTGGAGCTTGCCGGCGAGGCAGAGTTCAACACACTCTTCCCCGAGTGTGAAGTTGGAGCGATGCCACCGTTCGGCAGCCTGTTCGGGATGGAGGTCGTCGTTGCTGATACGCTGACGCAAGACGAGGAGATCGCATTCAACGCGGGTTCACACAGGGAACTGGTGAAGATGTCGTACAAGGACTTCGAGCACCTGGTGAAACCGAAGGTGCTGAAGTTCTCCATCGAGCGCAGAGTGCGGCCGGACATCTATGCAGGGGGAATAAGTTAGCCCTTATCCTCACGTTCTGAATCCATCGCAGCGGCGACAACGATGCTTGTTATTGTAAAGGATGACTACGACCAGATGAGCCTGGAGGCGGCACAGATTGTCGTCGATAGGATCCGGAAGAAACCCAATCTTGTCCTCGGCCTGGCGACCGGGAGCACACCACTAGGATTGTATAAGGAACTGATCCGCATGGTTAGGGAAGAGGGCTTGGACTTCTCCAAGGCAACCACGTTCAACCTCGATGAGTACGTGGGGCTGCTTCCTTCACGTCCCCAAAGCTGTCACTACTTCATGCGCGAGAATCTTTTCAAGCACGTGAACATTGCCGAGAAGAACATCAACATCCCAGACGGAATGGTGCGTGACATCCACTCGTTCTGCGATTGGTATGAGGAGGAAATCCGGAAGGCTGGCGGTATCGACCTGCAGATTCTCGGCATCGGAGCCAACGGACATATTGCCTTCAACGAACCCGGCTCATCGCTAGGCTCACGGACACGAGTGAAGACTCTCAGTGAGAAAACGCGACAGGACAATACGCGGTTCTTTCGTACTTTGGACGAAGTGCCGAAGTATGCGATCACGATGGGCATTGGCACTATCATGGATGCGCGCGAGATTATCCTGCTGGCGAACAATGCACGCAAGGCCGACGCAGTCAGTGCTGCTGTTGAAGGTCCACTGACGGCACAGTGCCCAGCGTCGGTGATTCAGATGCATCGCCAGGCGATTATCATTGTCACGAAGGATGCAGCTTTGAAATTGATGGGGACCTATCCCGACACGTGGAAGTCTTCATTCATACTCGAGCAGTAAGAGTTCTCGTCGTCGAAACCAGCATCACGACGAGTCTGTTTTTGTAACGTGAAGGAGCCTGAAGACTATGAATACGGACTATCGGTCAATCGGTGTGGGGACAAACAGACCCATCGGACTGGAAATCGCTCTTCAAATTCCATCGCAAGCCAACACTGAGCCTCTACTATGGATGGACCACGAGCTCACTCAATGGCCTCACTCGCAGTTTTGCCAGTCCCGGCTTTGCAGAGCTCGGCATCGGTGGGACGCGCATCGACATCGAGGATGAAACCATCCTGTGGTTCAGGTACGACTACCTCTCGTTGACCAATATCTCGAACACGCTCGGCGGGTCTTCCAGTTCATCAAGAATCATCACTGACCTTTGGCGGGTCGGCCCGACATGGGAGAAGGGATTTGGATACAGACTGGGAGAAGAGGATTCGCCTGCACTCTTCCTTGATCACGCGGGTGGGTTAAAGTGGTCACGCCTCCATGTGAAAGAGAACCTTGTGCATCCGGGCGATAGCGCATTGCTAGGTCAATACGACGACGCATTCCGCTTTGGGATGAGCACAGAAGCCGGAGTGAGGTTCCGCTTCTCTGACATGGTCATGCTCAACGCCGGGTACGAGCGGGCGCTGGTGTTCCGGCGCCACATCTTCTGGAGATGGGTGGGAAGTCTGGCGATTGAAGGAAGCGCGCAATGGCTGGTTGGGAGTAAAATTTGTGTTCTAAAATGGCCAGGTTCTTCGCAGCGTGATCACCGTGATCTCCGGCGGCACCCCCATTCGCAGTGGTGGTCCCCAATACCCCGTTCCCCTGCTCACATAGATCCATGTGTTCTCGTGCCTGTGCAGTCCTTTGATGTAGGGCTGGTTCAGTGTGGCGAGGTGGTTCCACGGGAAGAACTGTCCTCCGTGTGTGTGGCCTGAAAGCTGCAGATCGATAGCTGTCTCCTTTGCTGCGTAGATGCTGCGTGGCTGGTGTGCGAGCAAAATGCGCGTACATCCATCCGGCGCGCTAGCCAGCGCTGCCGTGGGGTCTGATTTGTGCGATGGGATGAAATCGCCTCCCGAGTAGTCGGTTATCCCGGCGAGCACGATGCTGCTGTTTCCCTGCGTGAGCAATCGATATTCGTTCACCAGGACGTCGAAGCCCAACCTTCCCGTTTCCTTCACCCACGGTTCAGCGCCGGAGTAGTACTCGTGGTTGCCGGTCACAAAGAATTTCCCATGCGGAGCTGAAAGCTCGCGTAGTGGCGTCACATCATCTCGCAGCCACGCAACAGACCCATCCGCAAGGTCGCCGGTGAACGCAATCAGGTCCCCCTTCAGTCCCTGCACCTGTTCCGCGATCCCTTCAACAAACTCACGTTTGATGGTCGGACCGACATGCAGGTCGGTGAACTGCACAATCCTGAATCCATCGAACTCATCCGGCAAGTTGTGCAGAGGCACTTCTACGCGTTCGATCGTTGCCCTGCGTCGCGCTTCAGTCAGTCCGTAGCCCGTTGCTGCCGCGGCAAACCCGATGATGCCGATGTTCGATGAGTGCAGGATGAATCTACGCCTGTCGACGTTGTATGCAGGCGTGCTCAAACCAACATTTGGTGATGAGTGGAGTTTCATGATCCCCCTGCTCACAAGTATCACAAGGTCGCGCAAGACGAAGAATGTGAGCACCAGCGAAAAGAATCCGAGCACCACATATCCCGCCCACGAAAGCACATCCACCAACGTTGACTGCACCCCGTTGATGAAAAGGAAGAAAGGGATCTGTGGTACAAGGAATATCGCCGCAACCACCAGCCATGCAACGCGTCGTTGCACCCCCTGCAAGGTGGCGGCATTGATCACTCGTCTGCCGACGTACCAGTGCGCGAGAGCGATGAGGGAGAGCCAGAAGGCAAAGAAGAGAAAGAAAGACATAGAAGGAAAGGGCTCAGCGAGCGCCCCCAAGTAGCCTGGCGGGAAGCATTATTATTGCCTTGAGGAGTTCGAACACACCCTCGACTGCGATGCCGATGAGGCGAAAGGGGAGCAATACGAGCCAGACAACAGGGTACAACACAAGAGCGAGCAGGGCGAGCGGCCATGAAATCCAAAGCAGGATTAGCCAGAGGATGAACTTGACCATTGTTTTGTCTCCATCGTTAGGTCAGCATACGTTGTGCCGAGGGCCAGGTTTCATCCGGTTCATGGCTGCAGGCGCGTTGATTCCCATGTCCCATCCTCCTGACGCACGTAGAGGATTCTGTCATTCAACCGCGCAAACCGTGACTGCCAGAACTCGACAGATTCCGGCTTTACTCTGTATCCGCCCCAGTGTGGTGGGCGGGGGACGGGCTTCCCCTCATACTGTCGCTTGAGCTCATCGAACCGGCGGTCGAGCTCGTCGCGGCTTTCAATGGGTTCACTCTGCGCGGATGTGATTGAGCTGATCTGGCTGTCACGCGGACGGGTTGCGAAGTACACATCAGACTCTTCAGTCGGAATCTGCACGACCGTTCCCTCTATTCTTACCTGTCTGTTCAACTCAGCCCAGAAGAAGACGAGTGCCGCCAGCGGATTCGATGTGAGTTCCCAGCCCTTCCGGCTGTTGTAGTTTGTATAGAACAGGAACCCGCGCTCATCAACTTGCTTCAGCAGCACTATCCGTGCTGCCGGCTCACCATCGGCCGAGGCGGTGGCGAGCACCATTGTATCCGGCTGAGGGACATTTGCACTCACTGCGTCATCGAGCCACTTCTGAAACTGTCTGATGGGATCGGGATCGAGGACATGATCGTCGAGGTCGGAGATCATGATGCTTTTGAGGTGTTTCATTGCTCTACTCTGTTCCAGATTTGGCTCACCAAAGATACGTTTTTGTGTAGTTTGACTCAACAAGACATGATGCCGTAATTCTGATACATCCTCTGTAGCGTCCGGCCTTTCAGCACGATGCCGTTGACGTTCAGATTTCCTTGAAAAAGAACATAGGTTTCTTCTTTTTTTTCTTCGTATCTTGGTTTTGGTCTTCTAACACAACCTTTGCGTTGCTGCCACCCAGCCCTCTGCTGCAGGACTTCGCGCGCATGCACACGTCAGGATTATCCATTATACAAGAACAAACAGAAAGGAAACCAGCATGAATATTTACGTGGGCAACCTGCCGCGCCAAGCAACCGAGGACGATCTGCGACAGGCGTTCCAGGCGTTCGGAGAGATTACCTCTGTGAACGTCATCAAGGACAAGTTCAGCGGAGAGTCAAAGGGCTTTGGGTTTGTAGAGATGGCGAAGAAGTCCGAGGCTGAGGCGGCAATGACCGCCTTGAACGGAAAGCCGTTCATGGGACAGACGATTGCGGTGAACGAAGCCCGTCCGAAGTCCGACAGTGGACGCAGAGGTGGAGGAGGATTTGGCGGTGGTGGTCATCGAGGTGGTGGTGGTGGATACGGTGGTGGGCGTGGTGGCCGACGTTCGTACTGATCCACGTCGTTCCATTTCTCGCGGCTGGTTTTGAGTCTGGGGTAGAGGCGGGAATCTCCTCCCGCCCCCCAACTCCACGGCGATCTCTCGAGTGCTGCTGCAATCATCGAATTGGTGGGCGTATCGACATCACGCTCAGGCGAGTCCATGGCTCGTCGGGTCAACTCGTCTGCCGAATCAAACAGCGCCGTGTCTCTCCCGATGCAGCGGAGACGATACTTCGTTTCACCATCACATGAGAACCCGTGCTTCATTCTCTCTCTTGACTATATACATTCAGGGACATGATTTGCACTCGCGGCTCTGGTGTCGCACAGATTCGTCTTCCGGCAACTTCCGACCTATTCTATTCTTCCTTCATATATCCTATCCAAGTTCAATCCAGCGAGGAACAAATGATCCGTAATTGTCGCAGCTTCGCATTCAGTGTTTTGCTTGTCTGTCTCGTTTGCCTTGTGTGTGCAGGGTATGCCGACGAGAAGCCGGTACGGTTCTTCGGGAGTGATGGACGGATGATACTTGGACCCGGAGAGTTCGACACGTCAATCTCCACACCCGAGCAGTCGTTGCACTTCGCGCTCGGTGAGC
>CAYHRX010000247.1:0-5566 GCA_964359075.1 uncultured Chitinophagales bacterium | reverse complement strand
TTAGCTAGAGAGCCGGGCCCCAAGTTTTGGAGCGAAACCATGGCTTTTGCATACAAAAGGTGAGAGTGGGGCTCAGAGGATGAAAACCGCGGAGATAGGGCGCAAAACACAAATGGGAGGATTACCAATCGGGGGGTTTTGAGTATGCGTCCGACTGTAAACAATTGAATTCTCGTTAGTTAAAGAACTAATGCGTAAATCACATAAATAACGTAAAGTGATTCCGATTACAAATATACTCGTTCATACGAGATTGTCAAGAGAAAACTTCTTGACCAGCCTATCCTTCGGTGAGTAAGCAGGTTCCGGACTTGCCTGTCTTGCAGCAATTGCATAAACTTTCGCCATGCGTCAGCCACAACTCTGACCTCCCAACCCTCTCGCGGATTGCATATGACTTCACTGTCAAGAAGGTCATTCACAAAGCGGCTTCTGACAACATCCGGATCATTGCTTGCGGCTGAACACTTGGAGCAGATCAGTCTGGCTGCAAACCCATGCGATCAAACAACGGTCCCTGACTCAATTGCAGGATACACACTTACTCCTGAAGACAAGGCTCTCGTCTCCAAGTTTCTCGCAAGGCGAGAAAAGGATCTGCTACCGCTGAGAGCAAATGACCTGCAGAATGCAACTCCTCCCTGCTTCACACCCTGGCTGCCCAGTAACAACAAGAGCGAAGACAGGAACAATGGTCGCTGAGGAGATTCTCTTTCATCCTGTTCATCAACTCAGTAAGCTCATTAGGCGCCGCAAGCTCTCACCGGTCGCTCTTACGCAGTCCTACCTTCAGCGAATAGAAAAGTTGAACTTAAAGCTTCATGCATTTGTCACTGTCACGCGAGATTTAGCGCTCCATCAAGCAGAGCAAGCTGAGAAAGAAATCAAAGCCGGCTTCTATCGCAGCCCACTCCATGGAATCCCTTATGGCGCAAAGGATGTGTTTGCCGTGAAGGACTATCTTACAACGTGGGGCGCTCACCCATTTGCGGGCCAGATGATTGACGAAGACGCAACCGTCATTGTGAAGCTGAAGAATGCCGGTGCAATTCTTCTGGGCAAGTGCGCAATGAGTGAGCTGGCTGGTGGCCCACCAAACGCATCTGCGACTGGTTCCTGCAGAACACCGTGGAACCTCAGTCGCTGGTCAGGCGGATCGTCAAGCGGCTCTGGAGCTGGAGTAGCAGCAGGACTTCTTCCGTTCGCCCTGGGAACGGAGACGTGGGGCTCCATTATGACGCCGGCGTCTTTTTGTGGTGTCACCGGCCTTCGACCAACCTTTGGCCGAGTCAGTCGGACAGGAGCCATGGCATTGTCCTGGACTATGGACAAGGTGGGAGTGCTTGCGCGTGATGCTCTTGATTGCTCGATCGTCCTCAATGTCATCAAAGGCGCTGACCCCCTTGACATCACTGCAACAGATTCTCCATTCAAGCCAACATTCACCAAGGCTGCTGAGCGTGTTCGGCGGCTGAAGGTAGGATACGTGAAAGAAGATTATGAGAAGCATGGAGAGTCAGACGTTGCCAGAGCATTTGCGGAGGCATTGTCAGTTTTTAGGCAGGCCGGCGTTGAACCCGTCGAAGCAACGCTTCCCAACCACCCCTATGAGACAGTGGCTTCAACGATCATAGCAGCCGAAGAAGCCGCGGCCTTCGAGCCGCTCGTCCGCTCAGGTCGCATCAGCGGAATCATTGACCCTGATCGGAGAGGAGAATTGCTTGGCGGCCAGCTTATCACTGCCGTAGACTACCTGCGCTGCCAAAGACGGAGAACGCTTATGCTGCGTGACTTTGATGAGCTCTTTTCGCGTTTCGATATCATCCTCGGTTCGAGTACCCTCAAATGCGCACCGTCGGTTGACGCAACGATGGACTCGATTTTTCCCGGAGGAAACGTCATCGAAGCTGCCGAGAATCTGATGGGCCTGCCGGGTGTTTCAATTCCGTGCGGCTTCAGCAAACAGAACCTCCCTATCGGCCTCAAAATCATCGGGCGCCCCTTTGCGGAAGCTGATATTCTCGAAGCCGCACATCTCTATCAATCTCTCACGGAATGGCACAAAAAGTACCCGAAGCTGTGACTCTCATTCCACCCCTTAGGAGTACATCCATGAAAAGACTCTACCTTTCACGAGACGACAGAAAAATTGGCGGCGTCTGCGGTGGCATTGCCGAGTACATGGAGGTTGACCCGACGATTATCCGCCTGCTGGCGGTTGTCCTCGCAATCTTCACAGCATTGTTCCCAATGTTCATCGGCTATCTCATTGCATGGCTCGTTATCCCTCCACGGCCGAAGGATTAAGTCTTGCATTTCTTTCTCTACTTCTTTAGATTGGTCACGCTTCGGAGCAACTCTCTCCAGCATATCCTGTAGCATAACCCTGGTGCACTATGTCGATCGCAGTACGCAACCTTACCAAGCTGTACGGTGAGCAGAAAGCAGTTGATGACATCTCGTTTGATGTGAAGACTGGCGAGATCCTCGGCTTCCTTGGACCCAATGGCGCCGGGAAGACGACAACCATGAAGATCATCACCTGCTATATGCCGCCCTCTTCCGGGACTGTTGACGTCGATGGTCTCGACAATGCGGAATACTCCCTTGAGGTCCGCAAGAAGATAGGCTACCTCCCCGAAATGAATCCCCTGTACTACGACATGAATGTTGTGGACTATCTGGAGTACTCGGCGCAACTCCACTCGCTGAGGGGAGGTGCAATGCAACATCGCATCAAAGAGATGGTGCACACTTGCGGACTTGAAGATGTGCCTCACAAGGACATCGGAGAACTTTCCAAAGGCTACCGCCAGCGCGTGGGCCTTGCACAGGCAATGATCCATGATCCAGAAGTCCTCATCCTCGACGAACCCACAAGCGGCCTTGACCCGAACCAGATCGTTGAGATCCGTAACCTCATCAAGCAACTGGGGCGCGCAAAGACCGTCATCCTCTCAACACATATTCTTTCAGAGGTTCAGGCCACCTGTGACCGCGTTCTCATCATCAATGAAGGAAAGATCGTCGCCGATGGAACACCTGAGCAACTCCAGCTGGACTTCCAGGGCGCAGAGTCATTGACGCTTGAGCTCAAGACCAATGCAACGAATCCGGTAGATCAGATATTACCCAGACTGAAAACCCTTGGAGCGGTAACAAGCGTAGAACTCTTGTCCACGAAGAACGCGTTGACAAAACTCCTCCTGCACGTCGACAAAGGCAACGATGTCCGCGAGTCTCTCTTTAGGCTCGCTGTCGCCGAAGGATGGGTCATCATTGAAATGCACCGCAAGGCTACGACTCTCGAAGAGGTCTTCCACAAGCTTACGACTTCATAATCTGATAACAACGACCACTTAACCATGAATGCACTGTCAAACATTCTCCCTATCTACAAACGCGAGTTGCGATCGTATTTCAACTCACCCATCGCATACGTCGTCATCGTTGTCTTCCTCGTCATCCTTGGGTGGTTCTTTACGAGCAACTTGTTCCTCATGAATATTGCAACGATGCGCGTCGTGTTTGAGCTCGTGCCGCTCATCTTTCTGTTTTTCGTCCCAGCCGTCACGATGCGCCTGCTGGCGGAGGAAAAGAAATCAGGAACGCTGGAACTCCTCACGACCAAGCCGGTACGCGATATCGAGATTGTTGTGGCGAAGTTCCTGGCTGCGTGGACCCTTCTTGCAGCAGCGCTCGCCCCCACACTCATCTACCTAGTCACGATCATGGCGCTCGGCAGGATCGACATCGGCCCAGTTGTCACCGGATATCTCGGCCTTCTACTGATGGGGGGTGTCTACATCGCCATCGGCATTCTTGCATCGAGTATGACTGAAAACCAGATCGTGGCTTTCATCTTGAGCTTCCTGATGGTCTTTGTCCTCTTCATCCTGGACAAGGTCCTGATCTATGTGCCCGAAGCCTTCGCCTCAACACTCGAGTTCCTCGCCATTGACTATCACTTCTCGAACATTGCCCGTGGAGTAATCGATTCTCGAAACATCATCTACTTCGGCTCACTCCTTGGGTTCTCCCTGTTTCTTGCAACCGTCTCACTTGAACGACGAAAGTGGTAAAGGCCTATGGATAAGAAATCATTGAAATCGCAGACACTGCTGAGAGTCGGGATCACATTGGGGATACTGGTCCTGCTAAACATCATCTCCGTTCGATTATTCGGACGGCTCGACGTCACCAAGAACAGCTTGTTTACACTCTCCGAGGCTAGCAAACAGTTCATGCGAGGCCTTGATGACCGCGTCACCGTCAAGGCCTATTTCACCGAGGATCTCCCTTCACCATACAACATGAACCGTCGCGCGTTACTCGATCAACTTAACGAATACAAAGCATACGCGAAAGGGAACCTCCAGTTTGAGTTCATCGACCCGACAGGTGAGAAGGGGGAACAAGATGCCCAACAGCAAGGCATCCAGCCTGTGCAGGTACAGATTGTTAGGGAAGACAAGTTTGAGGTCAAGCGCGCCTATATGGGGATGGTGATTCTGTATGAAGATAAGAAGGAAGTCCTCCCGGTTATCCAGAACACCGCAACGCTCGAATATGACATCACGAGCACGATCAAACGGCTCACAGCCAGAACGCAGAAGAAGATCGGATTCCTGAGCGGCCACGGTGAGCCGGGGCTGAACGAGTTGAGCCGCGTGCAACAGCTTTTGTCAAAACAGTACCAGGTCACCACGGTCGATGTCAGCAAAGGGAAACCTGTCCCGACTGATATTGCCGCGCTCATCATCATGGCACCGAACCAACGGTTCCCCGAAACCGACAAATACCAGATCGATCAATATATCATGAACGGCGGCAAGGCTGCGTTTCTCATCAATATGGTGGAGGGAAACCTGCAACAGCGCTTTGGCCGGGCCACCGATCTCAACATCCAGGACCTGCTTGAGAACTACGGATTCCGCATCCATCCTGATCTCGTCCGTGATACGCGGTGTGCGAGCGTGAGTATTGTCCAGCAGCAATTCGGCTTCAACATTCAGTCCCAGGTTCCTTTCCCATACTTGCCGATCGCAGGCGATTTCAGCAAGGACAACATGATGGTGAAAGACCTGCAAGGGCTTGTGCTCTTCTTTGCCAGCTCCGTTGATACTGCAAACCTCGCGGAAAAAACCTTGCAGGGCGAGATTCTAATGCGTAGCTCAAAAGAAAGCGGACGTCAGACCGGCTTCTTCATGTTCGACCCGCTTCAACAATACCAACGCACGGACTTTGCCGAGAAAGAAATCCCGCTCGCAGCAGTTGTGTATGGACAGTTCAAGAGCGCGTTCGCCGGAAAGGAGATCCCGAAGGACACATCGGCTGATGCCGTGCTGCCGAGCGGCAACACGCTCCCGATGAGTCCAGCCAACAGGATCGTGCTTGTTGGCGACGGCGACTTTGCCCGCGACCAATACCTTGGCAACAGGGACAACCTGACGTTCATGGCAAATATGGTCGACTACCTGGTGGACGATGCCGGACTGATCACCATTCGTACGAAGGATGTGAGCATGCCGCCGCTCGATCAGGTGTCAGATGGAACAAAGAAGAT
>CAYHRX010000246.1:0-5571 GCA_964359075.1 uncultured Chitinophagales bacterium | reverse complement strand
CTGGAGGTCTCCCAACACCCATGGCGGCCAGGAAAGAACTTTTTGGACAGCCTCGTCAGGGGTGAGTTCCTTTTATGCCGCACTCTTGGAAAACACAGTATCATTCAAATCGTTGACAACATCTCTCAATCCCTGCTCCCCAAATAATTCAACACCAAGTCCAGCGGCATTGAGGATAGAGAGCGGCGGCTTGAAGAGGTCATCCATATCAACCTTGCCACGAGCGATGCCACGGTTCTTCAAGAGTGAGAGGTATTGCGCTTGTTCGGGTGTCAACGATTTCGTCACAAGCCACGCCTGGAAGTTCTCAATGATCTCCTCTTCACGGCTCTTCATCTTTGTGAGTTGAAGTGCATGCCTGATGAAGTCAACGAGCGTCTTACCGGGCTGACGGTATGCTTTTCGGAGATTGTCCTCGTTGAAGTACATCTTCGGCTGGTTAAGCCGGGTAGAAAGTTCTTTTTCCTCGTCTTCCGTGAGCGCGTATCTTTCACGCTCATCCTCGCTTGCAGCCTCAGCCTGCTGGCGCACCTTCTTGAGGATCGGATCATTGTCAGCCGCTTGCTTAACCGTGTCTTCCCACACGGACTGGTACTCACGCCGATCAATCCGCTCACCGTTGAGACCCACTTCAACATACTCTACTCCATACAGCCATTCATCTTCAAGTCCAAGCTCGACCAGCTCACGGGGGGTCTTTGGCGGCGGAGTCGTTCCACCAGTCTGGTAACCACCGGTTCCAGTGAAGATATCTGAGTCGCTATCATTGAAGTACTGATGATTGCCGAAGAAGTCGTATATGACAAACTTACGCTTATCGATCTTCGGGCATGTGCGTGTTCCCCGGCCCCTCATCTGCTGATAGAGAATCGGCGACCGCACCCGTCTGCACATGACGAGATGAAGAACCTCACGGCAATCGAAGCCGGTGTCAAGCATGCCCACGCTGACTGCAACCATCGGATAGGTTTCGTTCTTGAACTTGCGGATCAGGTCGTCTGCGTTCGGCACATCGCTGGTGATAACGTCGGCATATCGCCCTTTGAGTTCCGGATGCAGCTTATTCAGTATGTCGGCAAGCCGGGCAGCGTGGTTCTTCGTGATAGCAAAGACG
Organism: uncultured Chitinophagales bacterium; assembly: GCA_964359075.1. GTDB lineage: Bacteria > Bacteroidota > Ignavibacteria > UBA10030 > UBA6906 > UBA11986. The sequence continues at coordinate 4,457 of CAYHRX010000246.1, read as the reverse complement.
ATCGCTTTGCCCGGTCCCTCGTTTTGCCCTGGTGCAAGCTCCTTATAGTTCCGCCAGGCCAGCTTGTCGAACTCCTCCATCATGATCCGGTTGGTTTTATCATTTGTCCAACATTTCTCGAACTCCGCTGGGTCATAGTGTTCCTCGTCCACATCAGCCCCTCTAGCAAGGATGACGGTGATGCCCTCGGCAAACTTGTACGGCGCAAGGTAGTTCTCGCGAAAAGCATCCTGAATCCGATACGAGAAATCCGGTTGCTCATCTTTGCAGTGGTAGAAGTGAAACGTGTTTCGCTCGATATACATCGCCGGCGTTGCAGTCAGACCAATGTGGAGAGCATCGAAATGCGTGAGGGCTGTCTGCCACGCTCCATAGATCGAGCGGTGACACTCGTCGGCAATGACAACGTCAAAGTAGCCGCTGGAGAAATCCGTGTAACGCGAGATCATCGTTTGCAGTAAACAGACCGTAATCTGTTGCTCCTGTCGTTCGGCACCAGCTTTCAACCAGTAACTGCCATATGTAGTCAGTACATCTTGGAGAGCTTCCACCGCTTGTTTCGCAAGCTGCTCGCGGTCAACAAGGAACAGAATCCTCTCCGCTCTTCCAGCTTCAATCAACCGTTTCAGATAGAGAGCGATGAGATCTGTCTTGCCGGTTCCCGTTGGAAGCTCAATTAAGAATCTCCGCTTGCCAAGTTCGACCGCATGATCAAGCGCCTTCATCGCTTCTTGCTGATAGCTCCGTACTTCCCGCTGTTCACCCTGACGGATGTAGAAGTCAGGAATAGGAATGGTTGCGAGCGCCTTTCTCTCCTCACGCAACTGAATGACTCGCTCAAGATCTCGCTGGGAGTAGAAGGAGTTGACTATGCGCGCATCGTCGTTGGTGTAATCCCAGAAGTAGATCAGCTCGCCGTTGGTGAGGAAGATGAAGGGGGCATTCAAACTCTTGGCGTAAGGGAGCGCCTGTTGCTTAGCAATATACGGGTGAAGTGCCTCCTTCTTCGCTTCAATGACAGCGAGCGGGCGACCGTTCTGGGCACACAGCACATAGTCCGCGTAGCCGCTCGGCCGCTTCGGCGGAACATTCCCTTGGTAGTCACCAGCAGGTTCCGATACACCCGTTGTCGAGTACACTGGAACCCCTGTCTTCACTTGCTGATGATCCGTGATGTCCCACCCAGCTTGCCGGAGAAGATCATCGATCAGTATGCGTGCGTCGTGTTCAGACGGGGACACAGTATCTTTCTTCTATGCTGCTTTCGGAGTTGCCCGCGTCAGCTCGTCATCAACAGGCGGGTTAACCCCTGGATTTCAGCTTGCATCTCGTCGGCAAGCCTTATTGTTAGACTGCCATCAATATACAGCAGGAATTGCTACCTGAGATTGCGGCAACGTTGTGGCAATGCTCAGTCAATGACGATCTTCTCCGGAGGAATGTGGAGGCCATATGTCCTCGCATTCCTCGGCCCTTCAGCCACAATAGCAAAGATCTTCACCCACGAGGGGTTCGAGATGACTTGTCGGACTTTCTTGTTTGCTTTAGACAAGTTTCCTCGAAACGTTTCCATGGCCAGTGTCTCATTTCTCCGGGCCATGCGCTCAAGATCAAAGCGTGATGAGTCAGCTTCAGGGAAACTCTCAATATGATACTCAAGAATCTGTCGAAGGAACCTATTGGGCACAGATCTCCCCGACAGTCTCTCGGATGGTTCGCCTTTTCTAGCTCTCTCGGCAAAGTAGCGATAGTACACTGACTCTATAGCGCCCAAAGGAATCTTGATACCTCCGATGGCAACTGAGCCGTCAATACGTCGAATCTCCAGAAACGGAATGAGTGCTTCGTTCTCCCTTCGAAGTTGCTGGTTCTCTTGCTGAAGCCGAATGATCCGCGGCAGCCCAGTTCCCAACTTCACAGGTGTAACTAAAGGCTTCCCGAACTTCGGCTCATTGCTCCGGATCAGTGCAAGCGGGAAGTCGCCCGATTCAGCCATCAGTATCCAACACACCTGCATTGCAGGAGTTCCTGATGCGATCGCGGCTGTGAACTTCCTTGTGGGAGATGGCTTGAGCGAAGTACATGCAGCGAGTAACTTGGGATAGATCTCGTCGTGGTCGGTCACGTTGTCGCAATCAAACCGATGAAGAGTAACTGAAGTACAATATCCCCTCTCCAGAATCTCATCTCTGACGTACTTGGCTATCTCTTGAAAGTCTTCTTTATCGGAAGGATTCCACAGCAGGTGGACTTCGTCAAAGGATCGTCGTTTGAACACTGTGAGGATTGCGCCATCTGAAGCGCCCATAGACTTGCCCTTGTCGTTTGAGCCGACAAAGGAAAGTAGAATCCTGGTTACGCGGCTACCCTTGCGCATGAAAAGCGTCTTCAGATTCGTTGTGGCAAGATTTCATCTGCGGGTTGCGCTAATTTACACACAATCCTCCAAAAAAATCAATGCCTATCTTCGAACTGTTTTGATCGCTCCCGCCACCGTGTCTGCCATAGGCTACTTCCCGACCACGACACCCTAAGTGCGGCTAGGAGTAATACCACCGAGCTTCTATTCCCACCGAAACATCTTGATCGCAATGGCGCACGAGATGACGCACCACACGCCGAGACCGAGGAGCTGTGGACCCACTTGCCACAACGTGGCACCGTCAATGGCAATGCTGCGCATCGCGTCGGCGAGGAAGGAGAGCGGGAAGAAATCGGTCACCGTGCGCACGAAGTCGGGCAGCGCACTCCGGCTGAAGAAGATCCCCGAAAGGAACATCATCGGCATGGCAATAACGTTTGCCAGAGGTGCGACCTGATCTTCCGTACGCGATATCCCCGCCAATGCAAAACCGGTCGCAAGGAACACCACCGCCCCCAGAAGACCAACTACGAACAACTGCCACAAGCTGCCAATGAAATGGAGATTGAACGCCAGCACACCAAAGGCCACCATAAGCGAAATCTGTAACATGACGATGACCAGACGCATCGCCACCTGTGCGAGGATGAAGTCGTTGGGCCTGATTGGGGTTACCCACAGCCGGCGCAGAATGCCACGCTTCTTCAATGAGACGAAACCGAACGCGACACCGAAGATGCCCATCTGCATGATGGACATGGAGAGAACACCGGGAAGAAGGAAGTCCAGGTAAGTGAGATTTCGACTTTTCACCGGCTGCGGCTTGATAACAACTCGGTTGGAGACTGACGCCTTCTCAAAAGTCATCTCGTCCAGGATTCGCTGCACGACAAGTGTGCCCAACTGGGTTTGCTGTTGTTTCCCATCATTCACATAGGCTGTGAGCGCTCCCCCCGATGAAGGATCAAATCCAACCGGCAGGATGATCACCATGTCCCGCTCGCCCTTCTCCAGCTCTTTCAATTCGCCTTCCCGGCTGCCTTCATGGATGTTGACCGTCCTTACTTGTTGCAGGGACTGCACAAACTTTGTGTCTGCGTGACCAGATTCGTTCACGACACCAACCTCAACATGGCCAAGGAAATCAAATCGCACAAACCCGAACAACGTCACCATGAACATCGGGAACAAAACGTTCCATAGGATCGCTTCCCTCTGTCTGAGGAACATCTTCAGTGAGGCAACAAAGATCTTCCATTTCAGTCGCATCAGTCTTCCCTCAATGAATGTCCGGTGAGATGGAGAAACACATCCTCAAGATTGGCCAGACGCTCGACACGCTCTTTCGTGAAACCGCCTGCGAGCAGTTGGCGGATGAGATCCTGCGGACGGTCGAGTGCGATGATCCGTCCCTGATCCATAATCGCCACGCGGTCGCACAATTCTTCGGCCTCCTCCATGTAGTGGGTCGTGAGAACGATCGTCTTCCCCTCAGACCTGATGCGCTTGATGACACCCCACAGGTGTCGCCGCGCCTGAGGGTCGAGTCCGGTCGTCGGCTCGTCGAGGAATATTACCAGCGGCTCATTTACGAGCGCGGCAGCAATGGAGAACCGCTGCTTCTGTCCGCCGGAGAGCTGGACGGCCTGAGCCTTGACCTTGTCCTCGAGCCCCACTTCCGCCAGCAGCTTCATCGGATCGACGACTCTCCCGTACATCTCACCAAAGAGGAGCAGCAGTTCCTTCAAGGTAAGCTTGTCGAAGAACGCCGATGACTGAAGCTGCACTCCTATGCGTTGTTTCACTTCGTGCGCGTTCGTGCGGACGTCGATCCCGTTGAGACGGATTTCCCCACCATCAATCGGACGGAGCGTCTCGATCATTTCCAGCGTCGATGTCTTGCCGGCACCGTTGGGGCCGATGATGCCGACGATCTCCTGTTTGTGCAAGGAGAAACTAACGCCGTTGACTGCAACAAGGTCGCCGTACCGCTTCACAAGGTTATTGACTTCGAGAATCGTGTCTGACATTATTCCTGTTCTAGCGTGTTCAGAATTCTCTTCTCCGCTAAATCCACATACTGCTTCTTGATCTC
>CAYHRX010000245.1:0-5608 GCA_964359075.1 uncultured Chitinophagales bacterium | reverse complement strand
GCCCAAATCCCACGGACAATCTCGTGCCAGGGTGTGCTGTCCGATTCGCTGGGATTCCCGAAACGGGATTCAACACACTGCATCACATTCCGTCTCTACCAGGCATTCTCAGGCGGGGGTGCGATCTGGTCTGAGGTGAAGAGTCTTCAGACCAACGCACCTTCCAGACACCTGCAACACACTCCGCGCCCTGAGACGGTCGCATATCAAGGGTGTGCTTGACTTTGTTTTCTCAGAGACAACCAGTAAATCCATCCCGACGTTGATTTGTTCTTTTGATTCTGTTGTCACTCTGGTGTTCATACAACAATCGCATGGAGGTTACCATGAAAACAGTTCTCATCATTCTTGTCACACTTGTATGCGCTCTGTTGCCTCAGGATTCTCAGGCGCAGATACCCAGAACTCTCTCGTATCAAGGAGTCCTCAGCGACAGTCTCGGCACCCCTAAACCCGATGGGGAATACTCACTCACGTTTCGACTGTTCGAGACAAGCGCGGGGGGTAGTCCCATCTGGACAGAGCAGAAGAATCTCCAGCTCAGACGAGGCCTGTTCCAGACTGTTTTGGGTGATGTCATGCCGTTCGGTCCGGCGGTTGGGTTTGACCGACCGTACTGGCTGAGCATTCAAGTCGGTACTGAACCCGAATTGTCACCGCGTATCCCGATGACGTCTGTTGGCTACAGCTTCAACTCGATAAAGGCAGATACAGCAAGGTACGCGTTGACTGCACCGCAGCAATCATTCGTCGACAGCGCTCGCATTGCCGGCACGATTCCAGACAACACTGTAACAAGTGCGAAGATAGTCAATGGCACGATCCAGCGGGTTGACGTTGCTACGGCCTTCATCTCACCGTATGCAGATACTGCTGCATATGCGCGCACTGCTCCTCAAAGTGGATTTGTTGACAGTGCCCGCGCAGCATATAACGCGGACATGGTAGATGGACTGCATGCGTCTTCGTTCCTCTCGACAGCTTCGGACTACGGTCGACAAGGAGTTGCAACTAACCTCTATGAAGGCACGAGTTCGTTGACGAGCAAGTATGTCAACGCTGCTGGACCAGATACTGTTAACGCGACCTCAGGCACGGCGTTCACCGCAAGATTAGTAGGCAGCAGTTCCTCAGTAGTCAGAGGAATCCAAGGTTATGTAGATAACGCCTCGGGTCCCGCAGCAGCAGGAGTGTTCTCTACTTCGTATGCCGGGTCCGGAAGCCACACTGGAGTTCAGGGGACTGCGGGGGGATCCTCCTCTTCTTCAGTGGTTGGCGTATATGGGATGGCCGACAATACCTCAACGGGAAATTCGTATGGGGGGAAGTTCCTTACTTCGCCGTTCGGTACCGGTGTTCATTATGGTGTCGAAGCGAGTGCATCAGGATCTTCTGTAGACAGGATTGTCGGAGTAGCGGGGAACGCCTCGAATTCCTCCTCTCCCGTTGGGCCTGCGTATGGTGGTTTCTTCACGACGTCATCAAGTGGTGCGGGAGTGGCTGCAATAAGCCCCTCGGTGGGTGGCTACTTCACAACGTTCACGGGTCCAGGTCAAAGAACCGGCGTTAATGCAGTAACTGAGGTTTCCTCTGGGGCAGCTGACGGAATCATCGCGGTGGCGTCGTGCACGGGAAATGGCTTCACTTGGGGCGGGGTGTTCGATGCGAGTTCTGCTGGGGGTGAAAGAGGTGGAGTCTGGGCATTTGCGACGGGGTATGACTCCGAACCAGCTTATGGAGTTCTTGGGGGCGCCCGCAACAACAGTTCTGGTGCAGCATATGGCGGGTACTTTGCTTCCCAAGGATATGGTACCGGTACCAAATATGGAGTCTATGCAACGGGTCAGTCATACGCCGGGTACTTTGATGGGAATCTCACCGTTGTGAATGGAGCCAAGAACGCAGCAGTTCGATTGGGGAGTGGGGAGTATCGTCTCCTTTATTGTCAAGAGTCCCCAGAGAATTGGTTTGAAGATTTTGGAGGGGGAAAGCTGCGCAATGGTCTGACCACAATTCAAATTGATGCTCTCTATGCCCAGACGGTGAATACTCAGATAGAATACAGAGTATTCCTGACACCGGAGGGCGATTGCAGGGGTCTGTATGTCACGAACAAGACTCCAAGTTCATTTGAAGTGCGAGAAACTCAAGGAGGCACTTCAAGCACATCCTTCAGCTATCGCATTGTCGCCAAGAGGAAAGGGTATGAGAACGTGCGGTTGGCCAAGATGGAAGGACCAACACCCGAAGAGGTTGCGGCCGAGCACGAGAGGTTGAGCAGCAAATTAGAGAAGAAAAGCGAGAGAACAAAACAAGAGCGATCTGCAATGATGACGCAGGTGGAGAAAGCGCAAAAGGAACGTGCGCAAGTGGAGGAAGAGCGGCGGCGGTTGGAAAATAGAAGTGGAGTGAGGTGATCCCATGATAACGAATCGAAGGTCAACGGTATTGAGCATTGTTTTCATGCTGCTCGTATGTTCAAACTTGATGATAGGCCAGACCAGCAGGATTTTCTCCTCTGTATTCGATATGGGTTTTGGAGCTTCCCGACATCTAAACACTTCAGCGAAATCACTAGTTGGTCAAGTATTTGTTGGGACAGCCCTAGGACCCAACACGCGAATGGAGGCAGGGTTCTTGGCGGACACGTTGCTGCGGGGACCGCTTGTTGCGGTGAAAGGGACCGGGGAACTCCCAACGACGTTTGCCTTGTATCAGAACTATCCTAATCCGTTCAATCCGAGTACGACAATCAACTTCGATCTCCCACACGCCACTCATGTTGTGCTCAGAGTGTACAACATTCTCGGTCAGGAAGTGCTGACTCTCGTCGACCGGATCGAGCAACCGGGTCACAAATCCGTGCAGTTCTATGTCGGCAACATTGCTTCAGGCGTGTACTTTTGCCGATTGAGAGCAGGGCAATACGTTGATGTGAAGAAAATGGTCGTCCTGCGATGATCTGACTTGCGCCGCAGTCGTCTGATTCAGTTTGGAGGCCCCACACCCGTGGGGCTTTGCGTTTCTTAGTGGGTCAGTTTGCAAGACGCAAGAAGTCAGCGTCAGGCTGAGCGGAGTCGAAGCCTGTCATGTGAGCGCCTGTCACCCTTCGACTTCGCTCAGGGTGACTTTGCTGCGCAGGCCTCATCAAACTGACCCACCACTTTACGTTTCATACCGTTGCATTTCTCTCGGTGTTGGGATATATTGAGAGAGAATCGTCTTCAGCCAGTAACTCCAAATCATCACCAACCCGAATCTCCCTTGACCTCGCACGTTGCTGTTCGCATCACCCGCATTGATGGCACTGCACACGACATGCAACTGCCGAAGTACGCCACCGATCATTCAGCCGGCATGGATCTGTGTGCTGCTGTTAAGGGCGAGTTCGTTCTGAAAGCAGGTGAAACCGCGCTCATCCCCACCGGCTTTGCCATCGCACTTCCTGAAGGTTATGAAGCCCAGGTGCGGCCCCGCAGCGGACTTGCTATCAAGCATCAGGTGGGCATTCTCAATTCCCCCGGCACCATCGACGCTGACTATCGCGGCGAGGTCAAGGTCATTCTCACCAACTTTGGAAAGCAGGACTTCGTCATCAAGCGTGGTGACCGGATTGCCCAGATGATCGTTGCACCGTACACCCGCGTGACCTGGGAGGAACAGGAATCGCTCAACGAGACAAAGCGAGGGGCCGGAGGGTTTGGCCACACAGGGAGATGAAACGGATAGTTCGATGAATGGATGGTTGGATTGATGGACCAGAAGGTAACAGAAACGGTGGTCGTGGTAGCGGGTCTTGTAGTGCTTGCGGTGTTGGGATACACGGTTGCCCCGGTCATCTCCCCATTCGTTCTTCTCGGCGCCGTCCTGTATCTGCTGTATCCGTTTCGGCAAGCTCTTCTTGCGCTACGGGTGATGTGGCTGGCTTCTGCGCTCTTTCTCCTCTGGTTTCTCCACTCGTTGTCAGGCGTGCTCGCCCCGTTCGTGGTTGCGTTCCTTCTCGCGTACATCCTCAATCCTCTCGTTTCACAGCTTGAAGCGAGACGCTTTCCACGCTGGGCATCGTCGCTGGTCTCTGTCTGTCTCCTGATCGGTCTTGTTGTGCTCGTGGCAATTTTCGTTGTGCCCCCTGCAATCCAGCAGTTCGAAGGCATCATCAGTGGCGTGACAGCGATTGTCCAGGATGTCTCGGCGATGCTGCAGTCCGGGAGGCTGTTTGAGTTCCTCAGTCAGTACGGTGTTCCGGTCGAGAAGACACAGTCGTTTGTGGTTGAACAACTCTCGCCGCGTCTGGAAAAGCTGCTCAGCACCCTGTTTGAGGGGCTATTCGGGTTTGTCAGCGGCTTCTCATCGGTGGTGTTGCACCTCATCAACATCATCATCATCCCATTCCTTCTCTTTTACATGTTGAAGGACTTTCCCCACATGCTCGACGGGTTTGCTCTGCTGGCTCCGTCCGAAAGCCGGAACAGAGTCAGAGAGATTGGCAGTAAGGTTGATGAGATTCTGGGCCGGTACTTCAGAGGTGCAATCATCGTCGCGATCATCCAGGGAACGATCTCTGCGATTGGTCTGACGGTCATCGGCGTGAAGTACTCGCTTGTTCTCGGCATCATGACCGGCATCCTCAACTTCATTCCGTATGTCGGACTGCTCGCCAGTCTCGCTGTCTCGTGCATCGTTGCCCTTCTCAGCGGCGAACCGATCTTCATCAAAGTGATTGGGGTGGTTGTTCTCTACCTCTCACAGAAACTTCTCGAAGCCGGTGTGCTCGGCCCGAAGATCGTCGGCACCAAAGTGGGACTTCACCCGGTCATGCTCATCCTCTGTCTCCTGGTGTTCGGGTACTTCCTGGGCTTCGTGGGAATGTTGATTGCCGTTCCTTCCACAGCGCTTTTGATGGCTGCCCTGAACGCATGGACGCTCCGGCGTGAGGTGCAGACAGTGCAGGGGTCGTAGATGGCTGGCGTCCTCTACCTTGTTGCAACTCCGATCGGCAATTTCGATGACATCACCTTCCGTGCGCTGAATGTGCTGAAGAATGTCGACCTCGTTGTGTACGAAGAGCGGCGTGAAGGAGAGAGGCTGCTGAGGCACTTCGATGTCCACAAACCCGTGGAGTCATTGAACGAGCACAACGAGGCAGCGGCATCGTACAACATACTCGACCGTCTCAAGGCCGGGAAGAACGTCGCCCTTGTTTCCGATTGTGGGACGCCGGTATTCTCGGATCCAGGCCAGTTGCTTGTCCGCAAGGCCATTGACCAGAAGATCAGGGTCGTCCCGATTCCCGGCGCGTCATCACTGATGCCTGCGCTGACGGTCTCGGGGTTCTCCATCGACCAGTTCCTGTTTTACGGATGGCTTTCGCCGAAAAAGGAGCGCCGCCGGGCCGAGCTGCGACAGCTTATGCAGGAGAAGCGTACGATCGTGTTAATGGACACACCATATAGACTCATCCCGCTGCTCCGCGACCTTGCCGAAGCGTTCGGGAGTTCACGCCGGGTCTGCATCGCGTTCAACCTCACGATGCCCGATGAACAGATGTTCTATGGGACGGCAGTGGAGTTGCACAAGAAGTTTTCAGACAAGGAAATGAAGGGAGAAT
>CAYHRX010000244.1:0-5608 GCA_964359075.1 uncultured Chitinophagales bacterium | reverse complement strand
AGTTCCTCGCCGAAGTCGTGACAGGTCAACAGCTTTGATACGCGCTGGCCGTGGGTCTGACGTAGCTAAGGAAATCCGCGCGATTCTGCAAACGTAGGTCTTGGACCTAGAGCGCATTTCTGATGCCTCGCGAAATGTCAGCAAACGCTTCTTCTTGGTTTTGCCAAGTGGTAACAGCTTTCCCATCTTTGGGCAGTGCTTGCAGGCGCGCAAAGGGAGTGCGTTGCCATTCGCATGGAGACAGGACCACTGGTATTACGCGCGCTGTGCCTGCAGCGTGCTTCTCAAGGGCTCTCTTCATTTCAATGTCATAGCAGTAGTCGGAATCGATGAAATCCGCGCTTGCAAGCAGAAGGATGATATCCGCCGACTCAAGATGCTCGTCTATCTGGTCCTTCCACTCATCTCCTGCAGTAATTTTGCGATCATGCCAGGTGACGATCAAACCCTCCCGCTTTAGGAGCTTTAGGTGCACCTCCAATCGGTCGCGAAGCGCTTCGTCGCGATGAGAGTACGAATAGAATAGCGTTTTTGCAGTTGTGGCGGACATTGTGAAACTACCTTGGGGTGAGTCGTGGTTGGAGTTGTTGTCTATCTGCGACGATGTCCGGTATTATCGTACCGCATGATGAACGGTAGTGGGCACCTTCTTCCGCAGAATCGCGATGTTGCCGATTTGGCCGTTCGAGCGAATCAGCTATCGCCGCTTGGTTGCTCACTGGGGCAGCCGCAACAGAAGGTGATTCGAAGCGGCGAGTCGCCGCCGGCTGTGTCCCGCGGATCTCGCCGATGATGGCTGCTTCTGCCGGCCCCTGAGGTTTAATAGCAACTGTTTGGCACACGAGACTGATTGGAATGCCCAGACAGAAACTGGCGCGGCAAAACCGGCCGATGAGTTCCGATGGACAGCCGTTTTAGCCCTAAATCCACCCACGGAAAAGCCGGAAGAACCTAGTTTTCTCCCGGGCGGTGGTAACCCTCTTAGAGAAGCGTATATCCCGCTTCTTTGCTACCCAACCAAGCACGCTCAAGTCGGAAGAGTCAATTATTTCGCCTTACGCAGTTTTTACTTTACGGGACTATAAAGTCCCTTTCAGTCAAGGACCGCCTTGTCAATAGAATATCAATGTGTTCGAGCAGCTTTGACTCCAGCTCCCTTTGATCTAGGTCCGAGCTTTCATGCCTCTTAAACTTTCCAAAGAACGTCATTGCCGCTTGCACCGCTTCCTTGGTATTGCATTTGGCATAGATTGCGAGCTGATCACTCTCGTTTACCATGCTTATACAGGATGTTTCACTCGCCGATCCTGCGAGCGATGAAAACGGACTCCATATATAGATATCTGACTGAGGCACAATATTATGCTCATGTGCGAGTGCTTCATGTGCGTCAATCCACTCGGAGCATTTAGTAGAAGTAGAAGTCCTGGTTTCTCTAACCACACCGATTCCCGACATCCATTTGACATGCCTATAGTTTTTCCGGCAAATAGTACAGCATTCCCACTGAGAAACTTGCTGCAATGACATAATTAGAGCGAGCAAAACCACTATCAGCACAGCTGACGTAGAGCCAACAGCTATTTTGGTTCGCAGTTTCATAACGCCCTCATAAACACACTGGCCATTTGTCGCCACCGCGAAGCGTCTTGTCAAAATGGCGAGATCGTTCCTGAAGCTGGGTCTGGTGGATTGCAGCAGCAGTCGAAAGGTCCTTTGTACTTTCGAGGCGGATAGCCCATGGGTGGGTCATTACAGCAGCCGAGACAGCATGCAAGAGCCACTCCTTCTCTTGCTTCAGATGTCAGTAGCTCATTGTATCCGGCCTGATGTTCTTCTGTGACATTTCCACTTGCACGCGACGCCTCATGAATCAATGTATAAAATTGCTGACAACGCCCTTTCCGAAGAAAGGTGCTTGGAATGTACAGCCGGCCATTTGTGTCAGTTACAGCGTCTGAGCCGGACTCATTGGCGTAGTCCTCGTCCAGTATTCCTGTCAGCGTAATACGCCGTAGGTTGGCGGCAAGAGTAGTCTTTCCCTCTTGGTCAGCGCATTTTATAAGTGCACTAAGTGCAGCGAGAACGGTAGATTGATCGGCGGCACTGGGGTTGGTGTACCGAATCCTGCGGGAGCGTCGTACAACAGTAACAATTCCGAGTAGTATAACTAGCAAGACAAGTACGATTACTAGCACAACAAGAAGTGTTCCTAGACCTGTTGGATCAGTATGCACAATGCTATTACTCGATGCATACGCATAAAGGCTCGGCGAGTCTGTATACCCCTGCGGATCTCTCTGAACCCAAGTTCCCAGCGTGGGATTGTAGACGCGGTTTCTCACGTGGTACAAGCCCGTGTTGATCTCATACAGGTAGCCGGCAAAGAGCACGGTCCAGTCGAAGGCATCGGTCGTGGGCATCCAACTTGGCGTGAGCCAGACCACGTTGCCGTAGGAGGAGTAGCCAAAACGCTGACGGACGCCGCTGGTATCAATCAAGGCCGTGACATTCCAGTTGGCGTCTTGCAGTGCGTAGAGTCGCTGATCGAGCGCCCCGTTGCCGTTCGTGTCACAGTCGCGCAAAACAAGATTGTCTATGTACCGCAGATCCCACACGAACTGCTGGTTGGCAGTCGTGCCGCTGTCAACCCGCTGTTCGACCACCTGCCACTGGCCAGGCTCCGTGCAATAAAAGTGCAGCGTGCGGCTGAAGACGCCGGAGTTGTATTCGCGTTTAATCATGCGGCGTTTGGCCCCATCATATTCGTACTGAGCGACTGTGCCCGACCCGTCTTCCAGCTTTACCAGACGATTCCAGGCATCATAGCTTCCGGTAAACGTCTGGGTCGGATCGGCAGGCTTCGGGATCGTCGTCATGTTCCCGGCCCGGTTATAGGCGGGAGTAACCCAAGAGGGGCCAGTGGATTCCGAGAGGTCGGCGATCTCGTTGGCGTTATTGCTCGTGCGGGTTTGGTCGAGGTCCCAAGAGCCATCCCCATTGCTGTCTTCCAGGAACTTTCGCCAGTTCCCCGTCGAATCCAAGCTCCAGCATTGGGCGAAGGCCTTGTCCGTGACAGTGTCTTTCTGCGTCGTCAGCCTGCCCCGGTCCATGTGCTTGAGGCGGTCGACCATGTCGTACAGGTATTGCTCGTCGAAGAAAGCCCCATTCGCCGTGGCGACCACGTTTTCCCGGTACGTTCGGCTTCCGTTGCGGTCGTAGCCGTACTTGATTCGGTCCACATCTGTTGAACTACCGTAATTGTACCAGTAGCAGTCTTTCACCTGACTGAACCGGTCGAGGCCCCGGTAGATATCGCCGGTGTCGGGATCGTTCCCGCCCGCAGTCCCAACGAGCGTATACCTTATATCGGGCTCGGTGTAGTCCACGATAGCGAAAGTCATCCGGCCCAAATAGCTGTAATCCGCAAGGTGGGTCGATGAGACATCGCCATCAACGATACTCGCGATTCGTGAGAGCGCATCCGCCATCGAATTGGAAGCACCGTAGTCGGACGAGATGACCCGGCCATTGGGATATGTCAGTGTCGTCGGACGGATCGTGTTCGCCGACCCGTTCGCGTAGCCGTATTGAACCTTGGGCGTCGTTGACGTGTTCACGGCACCACCATGAGCCTGGTAATCCGCAGCAATCTGTCCAAAGTCATTATAGGTGAATTGCACTTCGTTCACTACCGAGCCGGAGCCAACCGTCTCACCATTCCAACTCGTAAGCTTCTCATTCATTCCCCGCACCTCGTAGGCAGTTGCGATCCGGCGCACGCCGCCATCGATCCCTGTCCCGAGTGTCGTAACCCGGTCTTGTGTTTGCCGACCGAGCTTGTCGTAATCATACGCATGGACCGTGCCGTTCTGGTCCTTGGATTCCGCTATTTCGCGTTGACGATTGTACTTGAAGCTGATTACATCATCGTCGTCGACCGAGTCGGGGTAAATCTCCTTACGCTTGAAGAGTGATGAGGCGATCGAACTGTCGGTGAGCGTTGTTCCATACACATACAGAGTGGTCTGATTACCTGTGATGGCATTGACGGCTGTGATTGAAGCCACGTTGCCATCCGCGTTATAGGCCGTAATGACCGTAACATTGATGTCGTCCGATGCGGTGCAGCCTCCGGAACTGCTGCTTGAGGAACTACTGGAACTGCTGCTTGAACTGGCGGTAGAACAGTTCGCGATGGTTTTGGTTGGCCGACCGGCTGCATCGTATTCGAGACAGGTAGTTACTCCGCCAGGGTTCGTTTGCTTGCTGACCTGGCCTGTCGAGTCATAGGTGAAACTGGTAACGAGGATGGTGTCGCTTCTGGCCGGAATCGTGCTCTGCCGAACGAGCGACGTGCCGCCATTCGTCCCGTAGTTGGCAGTTGCTTGCGGGCGACCAATCGGATCAGGGTAACTTGCGGCGTAAACCACACGGGCCTTAGGCTGAGTCCCCGAGGGACTCTGCAATTCCCCGGTTCCGGTGGCGTTGTGGTAGCGCGCTCGCTGTGTGGTTTGGATAGTATTACTCGCCGAGTCGTACGAGATTTCTTCCTGCTCCAGGATTGTGTCTCCCGTAACGCTCCCGGCATCAGCGTAGCTGGTTTCGGAAAGGTCGTAGCCTTGATATTGCTTGGTGCGACGACGCAAACCATCGTAGACGTGCTTTGTGAAGAGCTTGGCTCCGGCGGGAAGTTGCTTGAGGACGTTGCCGGAAGGGTCGAACCAAGTATTGTCGGTGAGCGCATTGCCGACCGTGCCAGTCGAGGGATTCACGCCGTAGCGGAGAGTCTGGTAAACCCGGCCCCGGTCATCGTGCTTGGATACGTTGCGGCCGATCAAGTTGCCGGCGGACGTGGTGTTATACCGCTCCATCTTGATGGAACGGTCGAGATTGTCGTAATAAGTCTTCTCGTAGAAGTCGACTTCGCCATCGGTATCGGTGCGCCGGTCGCGCCAGTCGTACAGGAGCGACGTGACGCGACTCGTTGAGCCATCCACCCACTGGGTGAGTTGGGTCATGTTGCCGTCACCCACGCTGCCATTGTCATACTGATTCTCTGTGACCACGACCATGTTATTGCCGGAAGCGCCGCCACCCGTCGGATCGGTGGTGGTGGCTCCGGTGTCATCGGTGCCGATGTAGATTTTGATTGACCGGTCGCGAATATCGAACACGGTACGAGTGATCGTGCCGCCCGGCGTGACATTGCGATTGCGTCGCTTGCTGGCGTCGTACCCGAAGGTCGTTTGGTCATAGTTCGTGCCTGACGCGCCTTCGCCGGAAGAGGGAATCGTGTGATACACCCTGGTCGAAGCCACATTGCAGCAGTCGGTGTACTGGGTTGTGCTCCAGCGGACGTAGTTTGCTTGCGGGAAGCTGTCACTGCTGGTCAATGGTCCGTCGCTGGAGTCACGGGTCGCCTGAATCTGCTCTACAACCCGTCCATCGCGGTCCATTTTGATAACGGCGACGGGATTGATGAGCGAGAAGCTGTAAGTCGGGGAAGATCCCGTCGCGTATCCTTGCCCGGTCCATGATTCATGGTCCTCGTCCTGGTACACCATCCAGACTGCACGCCGAATTGTCGTTGCCTTGCCGCTCAGAT
>CAYHRX010000243.1:0-5621 GCA_964359075.1 uncultured Chitinophagales bacterium | reverse complement strand
CGGATCTTCAAATCTGACCGGCAGATTCTCATTCCAGACAGGAGATGTTATTGGTGGAGATGCTGACCGCTTCTTGAACATCGATGACCTTCGCCCATTCAATACGACTGAAAGTGAAGGTACGCTCGGCGGACCGATGGCATTTCTTGGAGACCAGTTTTTCTTTCATGTCTCAGGTCGCTACTATGATGATGCAGGCTTTCTTTATGGACAACGTCTCGTTGCTTACGCGAACAACTCGCGGGACAATCTGATTCTAGGTGACCGCGCCTATGTCTCCATGAATCCTGACAGGACATACAATATTCAAGGAAAACTCTCGTTCAATGATCCGAGCCTCAAGCTTTCGTTTTCCTACTTACGAAAAGACCGTAAGCATCAGGAGTACTCAAACGCGTATCGCCTCGCGCCGGATTGGCGACCGTTCTACTTCGACAAATCCAGCACATACACACTAAACTCCAACTACTTCTTTTCTCCGACCACATTTGCGTCAGCGGTAGTTGCGTACACGTACTCCCAGGACGAGACGCGTGCGTTTGAGGATATCAACGACCCGCGGTATCGGTTTCGCGGTCGCGACCTCTCGTACCTTTCAAACCGCAACAACCCGGTGGGAGACAGTCTTGCAGCTATTCTCAAGACCGCGCTCGGTTTGACTGCGACTGAGCTTAACCGGTTCTCTATCGGTCCAAGCTTGGATAGAAGTGAGCGGACTGGGAGGAAATATTCAGGTAAGATTGATCTCACAAGTCAGCTTGGAACCCTTCACCTTGTGAAAGCTGGCGTTGAAGTAAATTACTTCGAAGTGTTCCGGGAAGGAATCAGCGTTGTGCAAAGGGGAACGCGCCCCGACAATGACTTCAACGTCAACAACGAAGTTGTTGAGATTCCCGAAGCCAACACCCGCTCACGGAACATCTTTAGAGGAAAACCCACACAGCTTGGCGCGTATGTTCAAGACAAGATGGAGTTCTCCGAGTTTGTGCTCAACGTTGGAGTCCGTCTCGACTACTACGATCCGAAGACAACAGTCCCGGTGGATTTCACGAAGCTGGACGGCACAGCATTCGTTGCCACTTCAAAGAAATGGAAGGTCAGCCCACGTGTTTCGTTTGCGCACAGTGTAACTGACAGATCAAAGCTCTTTTTCTCCTACGGACATTTCTTTCAGCTTCCCCCCTACACAACGTTGTACACCGGGCAAGAGGCGTTTGCAAATCCGCTTGTCGAGATCCGTACCGGTATTCTCAACCCTGTTGGCGGTGACCGTGCTGTCGGGAATCCAGACCTCAAGCCGCAAACAACCATTAGCTACGAAGTTGGCTATGAGCAGGAAGTTTCAGATGACCTCGCATTCTTTGCCAAAGGCTACTACAGGAACATCCGGAATCTCCTTGCAACCGACGTTGGCTTCCTCAGTAACGGCGCAGTGTACGCCTTCTATACAAATCGGGACTACGGCAATGTGCGTGGTCTGAACTTCACGCTTAAGAAGCGTCTCTCGAACTCCTATGCGTTTTCGGTGGATTACACGTTCCAGGTTGCAGAAGGAAACGCGTCATCGCCAACACAGACCTATTTGAACTATCGTTCGCAGACACAAAACCAACAGCAAGTAGTGTTTCTCGACTGGGATCAAACGCACACGCTTCGCTGGGTGGTCGATTATGCAAGCGAGGGATGGCATGCAGGGATGATCGGCAAATTAGAGAGCGGTTATCCATACACACCGGCAATTGGAAGCGCCGTTCAAGGAGGCCAGACAGGAAGTGAAGAGAACAACGCTCGCAAGCCTTCCCTGTTCAATGTTGATCTCAACATCAGCAAGGAGTTTGAGCTTTCTCTAGGCGAAGGAAGGATCTACTATGGACTCTATACCAAGATTTACAACCTCTTCGATACACGAAACGAATTGTTCGTATTCACCAACAGCGGCAGGGCAACCTTCTCGAGTGATCCCGCGTTTGTTGGGTTCGCTCAGTTTGATAAGCGTCCAGACTTCTTCTCGAAGCCGCGAGAGGTTCTTGTAGGTGCATACATTCGATTCTAGCTGGCTTTCATCCTCATGATGGAGACAATACCATGAACTACCGTCGGATGATATATTTCGCTTGCGTATCGTTCCTGCCTGTTCTCTCGGTGCATTCACAAAACAGACCGATGAAGCAGTGGAGCGATGAAGAATACCAGGCTTGGGCACTGACCTTCTATGCTCCAAGAACTTCTCAGTGGTCATTCGGGAAAACTACGGCCGGCGTTGACCGCAAAGCGGAAGGCATTGTGCGCGGGAACAGGATTGAAGCGCGTGTGGCGAATTTTGGCTCTATCGGAGCGCCAAGAAGATTTCCTTCGGTTGTGTGGCCCAAAGGCACAGGCAGAAGTATGGGATATGAATTCGGTCCGATTGCCGGTGCGCAAGTGAGGGCCCTTAATGGCGACACCGTCCAGATACTGAGCGATGCCTTGATTGACGGTGGTGAGCGACAAAACCCGCGGCGGCCGACCGGCAACGTGATGGGATGGGAGCCATTGCCGGGCTACGCGGCCGATAGACCAAACGAAAGCGTTGCTATCAGCACAAAGCTCACGACGTGGCCCCCGGCATGGCAGCCTGATGGTTGGCCCGGACGCTTTGGCCGCGGCGTCATTACTGCTGATGAAGAATCGTATTGGTTGATGGATGATCGGCATAATGACGAATTCGAATATTATCCTCTGCAGAACGGCGCGGATTCCATTCGGGGACTCGGCGTGGAACTTACCTGCCGGACGTATCAATTCGCCGCCGGCCCTGCACAAGACATTCTTTTTTTGATGTATGAATTGAAGCTTCGCAGTGATTGTAAACCACTCAGCAAGGTTGCAGTGGCAATGGTCGGCGACCCGCACATTGGCGGTCCCGCGGATTTTGGTGATGATTATGCCGGGTTCGACTCTACACGAAATATGGTGTATGCTTACGACGCGCCCGGATCTACCAATGATTATGGCGTGCCGAATGTCGGCTACTTGGGTTTCATGTTCATTCGTCGTGACTCCTCTTGGCTTCCCCTTACATCGTTCAACGCGCCGCGCTACGGCTCTGTCTCAGCGTCCGATGACGCTCGCATGTGGCAGCTTCTGACACCAAACCTTCGACCGGGTGATCCACCTCCTATCATCGAACAAAACGCCGACAATCTTTTTATTTTCTCCTCAGGGTACTTCACGCTTCAACCTGGACAGTCTCAGCGGTTCGCGATTGCTATCCTTATGGGCAATGATCTTCCACACCTAACTCAGAATGCTGATTTCGCACTCAGGTTGGCACAGTCCGATTTCCAATTCCCATCTCCGCCTCCCCCGCCAATTGTCAAAGGTTTTGCCGGCGACAAACGCGTTACACTCTACTGGGATGGAGTGCAGTCGGAAAACGCCATCGACCCAGTCACTCGCGAAAGAGATTTCGAGGGGTATCGCGTGTATCGAAGCGACAACAATGGCGTCACATGGGGAAAGCCGATCACTGACAATCGCGGCAATCAAGTGATGTGGGAGCCATTGGCAATCTTCGATTTGGCCAACGGCTGGCAAGGAACGCACCCAGAGGAGAGCGCTCCGGGTGTTCACTATTATCTCGGAGACAATTCAGGTTTAAAATATGTATATGTGGATTCGAGTTTGGAGTTGCGAAACGGAATTCAATACACCTACGCTGTTACCGCCTTCGACCACGGAGATTTTCACCTCCTCCCTCTTGAGAATCCGCTCAACATCGGATCGCAGTACGTCGTGTCCCTTACGCCGAATGCGCCAGTCCTCGGATTCCACAATGCCGGCATGGATTCCATAGAGCACACCTCGGGAAGGGCGACAGGGAAAGTTACAGTGAAGCTGCTCGATCCGTATGCAGTCACCGGATCTTCGTATCAGGTACGGTTTATTACCAAGCCGCAGCAAAAGCTCTTCACGATCATTGGCGCCAACGGTGACACGGCGCTATCAAACTCAGGTCAGAAAACGCACTCCCAGATCAACGGTGAGCGACCGTATTTTTTCGACGGCTTGCAGTTAGACGTGGACGATGAGAACTTCACCATTATCGACCCGACAAAAACCAAATGGGCAAGCGGCACAGCAAATCTTTCATTGAACATTGAACGAGCCCCGGATTGGGCGAGAGATGCTGGTCACTACCGAATCACGTTCACCGATGCGTTTTCCGACACATCATTGGAAGGATTTGGTGTGAGTGCGAAACGCATTCGGTTCAGTGTTTCAGATGTCAGCAGGAATAATGCGCGGGTACGTATTGTCTTTTTCCAGGATGTGGGCAGGCAAGACACGATCGACAACGGGGACGAGGTCCTTCTCATCAAGGACCCGGCTCAGCCCATCGAACCGAGCAATGTCCTCTGGAAAATCACGTTCGGGAATCCAAGCGACACAACAAGAGCACCAGTACTACCCAAAGGAGGGGACGTTGTGGAGTTTTCATCCACGATTCCGTTTAACTCTGTTTCCCCCGATGTGTACACGATCCAAACACATCCTGCCACTGCCGAGGCGAAGAGTGAGTTGTCCAATCAGTTGGGCGGAATTAAGGTGGTTCCAAATCCATATCTCACTGCGTCACGATTTGAACAGACGACCCCCTTCCGATCCGGGCGCGGCGAGCGGGTCATCAAGTTTATCCATCTTCCCATGAGGTGCACCATTCGAGTCTACTCCGTCGCAGGCGAGCATGTGGCGACTATTGAACATGACCGCAACTTGAGAGAAGGCTCGGAAGAATCATGGAATCTTCTGAACAAGGAAGGATTGGATGTTGCCCCTGGCTTGTACATCTATCATATCGACGCACCGGGGATCGGAGAAACCGTCGGCAGATTTGCCATCATCAAATAGAACCAGACCAACCATGGAGGAGGTGAGTATGTTCACGACACGTTGGTGTGTTATGCTGTGCGTTCTTCTGCTTTCCACGGAAGCTCAAGTTGAGGCGCAAACGGTCACGAAGGCGGGCACGGTTGCTGCAACATTCCTCAAGATCGGTGTCAGCCCACGTGCTGCAGGGATGGGCGAAGCATTCGTTGCAACGGCGAATGATCTTTCCTCAATTTACTGGAACCCCGCGGGATTGTCATGGCTGACGAGCAATGAAGTGTTGTTCGCACACACAAATTGGATTGCCGACCTGAGACACAATTTTGCAGCAGCTTCACTCAACGTTGAAGACGTCGGCACGTTCGGCTTGTCGTTCATTTCGCTGAGCGCACCCGACCAGGAAGTCACAACAGTGGACAGGCCCGAGGGCACGGGTGAATTCTTTTCCTATCAGGACCTCGCTGTGGGGATCAGTTTCTCGCGTAAGCTTACTGATCGGTTCTCTTTTGGCGCAACCGCCAAATATGTTTCGCAGACCATCTACCGTATTGGCGCTACCGGTATTGCCTTCGACGTCGGCACGCTGTACATGATTCCGGGGACGGACTTACGCATCGGCATGAGCTTGACCAACTTCGGGACGAAGCTTCAGTTCACCGGTGATAATCTTGAGCGGCCAATTGATGTTGATCCCGGCGCCACCGGCGAAACAAACCGCGCAACGGCGTTCCTCAAAACAGAGCAATGGGATA
>CAYHRX010000242.1:0-5651 GCA_964359075.1 uncultured Chitinophagales bacterium | reverse complement strand
ATATATCTTCTGAGCCGCTTGGTTTGCAAACTCAATCAGTAACAGTAACTGGGGAAAAGTGTTGTCTTTGCATGTGACGCACTGAGTGAGCCAATCTCTCGTGATGCCAAGGAGTTGAGGAAAGAGCCATGGCTTATCATTGTTCTCTGCATCCCGGAAGTAACGCTCCAAGACGAACTTGGAGAGCAGGAACACGACCTCTTGCTCACGTCGTTGCTTCAACTCATCGAGCGTGTGAATGCTGGTTTCTCCGACGATAGGCGCATTCTCTGTCTTCATGGGAATGTCCGCTGTTGAGAGGACCATTCGAGAGTCATCTGTGAACTTCGCCAACAGCTTTTCAGCAGGCAGCTCATAGCGGTAGCCCATCAATCGAGGGAAGGTGATCTCGCACTGGATACGATCTTCGAGAGCACGGACTCTCGTGGGCATCGGGCCAGGTTTTGGATCAGCTGAGCCTGCTGAGGGAATAAACGAGAACGGAACACCGTAGACCTCAGCATACTCAGGACCAAACTTGTCGTCCTCGTTTGCAACGTAGCTCATTCGTCGCAAGCCTCTCCCCACCACTTGCTCACACAAAAGCTGAGTGCCGAATGCTCTGACACCAAGAATATGGGTTACAGTGTTCGCATCCCACCCTTCTGTGAGCATCGAGACACTCACGACACACTTAATCTGCTCGCCTAATTTCCCCAGCTTGCCCACTGTGTTCATCACCTCACGTAGCAAATCCTCACTGGTGAAGTTATTAATATCCCGACCCGGGAAGCGGGTACGGTATTCGGCTTTGAACTCCTCGATCTCGGCAGCAGCAATCTTCTTGAATTCCTCGCTCATTGCTTCGCCCGACTCAAGTTGCTGGCTATCGACAAGGATTGTATTCGGTCGAGCACTCCATCCGCCTCCTTCTTCATTGCTGAACAGGGTGAGTTTGCCCGGCACTACCACCGTTGAACCCTGTTTGAGTTCCTTTTCCCATCCTGCGATGTAGTCGTACACGAGCTTAGAGACGTTCGTGTTGTTGCTTACGACGATGAACACAGGTGGAGTCAAGCCACGAGACCGAGCCTCGGTATTCTGTTCCCACTTCCTGTAGTACTTCTCGTAATTCAGATAGAGGCTCTGCAATGCACCTTCAAGTTCAGCGGGAAGATTTGGTTCTCCTTTGAGTGCTTCCGTCCGACGCCCTTTCTTAGGAAGATTCTCGCGAATCCGAAGCCAGAGATCTCGATATGTCGGTTGCTCACCTACCATTGAGTCATCGGAAACGGGAACACGAGGAACCTTGACGATACCGCACTCGATGGCATCAATCAGGGAGAAGTCAGAGACGACCCATGGAAATAGCGTCGCTTCTGGATAGCCCGATCCACGCAAGAAGAATGGAGTAGCCGACAGATCGTAGACGACCTTGAGTCCGAGTTTCGCCTTAACCGCTTCCAGTCCTGAGATCCAGATCCTCGCCTCTTCATCACGCTTCTGTGCTTCTTTCAGTTCATCGCCTTTCAGGACTTCTTCCTCACCATCCACCTTGCGTCTGTAGCAGTGGTGGGCTTCGTCGTTAATGACAAGAATGTTCTTCTTGTTGCCCAGTTCACGGCAGACACGACGAACCATTTGATCTGGCGTCTCCGTAAAAGCCGAGGTATCGCCCTTGCCGAGAATGCTCTTCGTAACTTTACCAGCAGAAAGTCTCTCCCGTTGCTTGAATGCATGGAAATTCGTGATGATGATCTTGGCTTTGCCGAGCTCTTCAATCAACCCAGGTGGAACAATATCCATTGCCCGATAGTAGTTCTGAGGGTCATTCGGCAGCAACACACGCAGACGATCACGGATGGTAATGCCAGGGGTTACAATCAAGAACGAATCAGAAAACAGGGGGTCTTGTGAGTTCGCAATCTTGTTCAGTGCATGCCAGGCAATCAGCATTGCCATAACAACGGTCTTGCCCGATCCAGTCGCCATCTTAAGGGCAACACGATACAACAGAGGGTTCGCTTCGGAGTTTGCAGCATGAATCTTGTTCTCAATCCATGTATCGTTGTACTTCTTCGCTACTTCGGTCACATAGATGACTGTCTCGATGGCTTCGATCTGGCAGAAGAAGAGTTTGCGAGTGCGATCATCTCGTTGCCAGTAGTCAAGCAACAGTTTAGTGGTCTTGGTGATGCTTGACGATGGATAGCCCTGCCTTCTCCACTGAGCCACCCGATCACGCACCTGGTTGATGAACTTGTTCTCCTCGATGCGATCTTGCGTCCACTCTGTGTCGAATGAAAGTTGGTTCTTTCCTGACTTGCGTGGCTTGGCGATGGGAATGAAATAGGAACTGACTCTCCGTTGCTCAACTACTTCATTGGTGATACCCTCATCGGTGAAACGAAAGTGACGTGAAGGCTCACTGAATGGAGTGTTGAGTATTGGGTTTTCGATGACGACTTGCTTCATCGACCGAGTCCATAGGCTATGATGTCGACGCGATTCAAGGACGGGCCCATCTTGAGTTGTAATATCTTAAGAGCAAACCTTACAAGCAACCGTCTCACTCCGTCCCAAAAATCCTATCGCCTGCATCGCCGAGGCCTGGAAGGATGTAGCCATGAGAGTTGAGCTGGCGATCAAGGACGGTAGTAAAGACGAGGACGTCTGGATGAGCGGACGTGATCCGTTTCACTCCCTCTGGCGCTGCAAGAAGGCTGACGAACCGAATACGTTTCGCTCCCTTCTTTTTGAGGAATGTAATCGCCGCCGTGCCGCTGCCGCCGGTGGCGAGCATCGGATCAAGAAGGAGAACAATCCCTTTGTGCAGGACACGTGGAAATTTTGAGTAGTAGTCAACCGGCTCGAGCGTCTTCTCATTGCGGTAGATACCGACGTGACCAACACGTGCTTCTGGAAGGAAGTCAAGGAAGCCTTCGATGAGGCCGAGACCCGCACGCAGCACGGGAACAATCACGAGTTCCTCTGCAAGCGAGTAGCCCGGTGTTTTCTCCAACGGCGTTCTGACCGTACCCCGCTTGAGTTTGAGGTCGCGGGTAACCTCAAACGCCATCACCGAGGATATCCGCCTAAGCGTGGTGCGGAAGAGGTGGCTGTTGGTCTCCCTGTTCCGGAGAATGGTCAGGTCTCGTTTGATCAGCGGGTGGTCGATGATGGTGAGGTTTTTCATGATCAATTCTCAGCTTCTGAGCTTCTTGACGGTCGCGTTTGCCGCCACAAGTATCGGATCCCACAGCGGCGCAAACGGCGGGGTGTACACGAGGTCCAATTGCTGCATCTCTTCTATCGTGATACGATGCTGGATGGCGACAGTCAGGGCGTGAGCTCGTAATGCCGCCCCTTCTTCACCGTAGAGATTGGCGCCAAGCAGCCGCTTCGACTTCCTGTCAGCAATCGTTTTGATTGTCAGGCGCTTGCTGCCGGGCATAATGGCGACTTTGTTCCAGGCCGTGATTGTCTCGGTGACAACATCGAAGCCGGACTCCTTTGCCTCTTCCGAGCTAATCCCAACCTGTATAACTTCCAGATCGAACACCTTCACGCCAATCGCTCTGATGGCACCTCGGAACACCGCGTTGCCACCAGCCGCATTTTCACCAGCAACCCAACCGGCTTTGCTGGCAATCGTCGCAAGCGGGATGAACATCGACTTGTTGTTGACGAGGTTCTTTACTTCACAACAATCACCCGCCGCGTAAATGTTGTCAAGGTTTGTTTGTTGCCGCTGGTCGGTGAGGATTCCTCCGGAACTACCAACTCTGATGCCCGCGCCTTTGGCAATTTCAGAGTTCGGTACAACACCTAATGAAAGAATAACCAGGTCAGCCTCGAATGAGCCATTGGTGGTCACCACATGCGTTACCCGCTGCTGCTTATCGACTACAAACCCTTCGGTCACAGCCTGCGAGATGAACTGCACTTCATGCTGTTCGAGCTGCTGGCGGACAATCTCCCGCGTCTCCCGCTCCAATCCAACCATCGGAAGTGAATGGCGGTGCAGAATCGTCACCTCGATGTTGCGCGACCGGAGCGCATCAGCCATCTCCATGCCGATGTAGCCGCCACCGATAATCACCGCGCGCTGCGGCTTCTCTTCATCAATGAACTTCCGAATGCGGAGGCCTTGTTCGAGCGACTTTACATGGAACACGTTTCGTGAATCTTCTCCGGCAACGCCAAGCCTTCGAGGCCTTGAACCCGTCGCCACAATCAGCCTGTCGTACTTCTCTTCCGTTGTCGTACCCGACTTCAAATCCCGAACGACGATCTTCCGCTTCGTTGGCAGGATCTCCTCCACCTTGTGCAGCACTCGAGCGTCGATGCCTTTCTTCTCCCTCAGTCTCGCCGGCGTGTACGCAACCAGCCCCTGCTCCTCCACATCGCCGCTGATGTAATACGGGATCTCACAGATGCCGTACGAGACATGCTCGCCCTGCTCAAACATCACAACTTCAACATCAGGGTTCGAGCGTACCGCCTTGCTTGCAGCACTGGGACCCGCCGCCAGACCTCCTATGACGAGGATGCGTTTTGACATCTAGTCCTTACTCTTTTGCTTGAACGACAACACGATGGGAACGCCCGTGAATTTGAAATGCTCGCGGATCTTGTTCTCAAGATAGCGCCGATAGTTGTCGTCGATCAGCTTCGGTTCGTTGCAAAAGAAGGCAAACACCGGCGACTTGGTCTTCACTTGCGCAATGTATTTGATCTTGATCTCCCTGCCTGTCCGGCTGCGCGGCGGGAACAGCTTGATGTCGGTGCCAAGCAGATCATTCAGCTCGCTCGTTGATATGCGTTTATTTTGCTCGGCGTCTACCGCCTT
Organism: uncultured Chitinophagales bacterium; assembly: GCA_964359075.1. Classification (GTDB taxonomy): domain Bacteria; phylum Bacteroidota; class Ignavibacteria; order UBA10030; family UBA6906; genus UBA11986. The sequence goes on along the minus strand of CAYHRX010000242.1, from coordinate 820 downwards.
CACAAGCTCCATCACTTTGTAGATCCTCTGCTTGGTAAGCGCCGAGATGAATATGATCGGGATGAATTCGTAGATGCGCAGCTTCTCCTTCAGCGCCTTCTCCAACATGCGGGCCGTGGTATCATCTTTCTCAATCAAATCCCACTTGTTCACTGCGATCACGACAGCCCGCTTCCGCTCGACCGCCGGCGCGATGATACGCAGATCCTGATGTTCGAGTCCTTGCTGCGCATCTATCAGCACAACTGCCACATCGCACCGCTCGATGCTCTTCAGAGTGCGAAGCGTGCTGTAGAACTCAACGCTCTCTTTGATCTTGCTCTTGCGGCGCAAGCCGGCGGTATCAACGAGCACGATCTCTTCGCCGTAATGCTTCAGAATGGCATCGATGGGATCGCGGGTGGTGCCGGGAATATCGGTAACGATGTTGCGGTCTTCCTGAAGAAGCGCATTCACGAACGACGATTTGCCGACATTGGGCTTGCCAATGATGGCTACCTTGAGACGCGGGTCGGAGGACTTTTCCTCGACGGCTTGAAAGTCGCCGGTCACCACATCAAGCATGTCGCCAATCTTGCGGCCTACCAGTGCCGCCGTTGGAATGGGATCACCGAGACCCAGCTTGTAGAACTCCGCCAACGCAGGCTCCCGCTTCTCGCTGTCAATCTTGTTGACAATGAGGATTGTTTTCTTCCGGGCTCTTCGGAGGACGTCTGCAATATCAAGGTCGGCGGGAAGGAGGCCTGTCTCTCCATCCACCACAAACATCACCACATCTGCCTCGTCATCTAAGATAGGCTGGATAAGTAAGGCTAGCTGT
>CAYHRX010000241.1:4895-5656 GCA_964359075.1 uncultured Chitinophagales bacterium | reverse complement strand
CGTTGAATTTCCGGAGTGGTGCCCTGGCAGGGTGACGCCGTGGCTCCAAGTGGAAGTCAGAGAGTATCCGTGGATCCCACCGGCGGGGCGGCACTGGTGGGGGAGCGGCAGGGTGCCAATCAGGTCACCATAAATGGTCGCCGGAATCATTGGGGAGCGTGCCGCTGCCATAGCAATCGTTATATTGGCGTGGTTTAACGTCGTTTGCAGCGGCGGCACGGTGGGGGTGCGGCGAGGGTCCGGGAGGGAACCGCGGTACCCTGCCAGTCGGTTGGGCATTTGAGAGTGGGGGAGTGGGCGACGCATCATTGCGTGTCCCGCCGGCGTATGTGCTGCGGTAATGTCATAATGTCATCGACTGTTGTCGATTCGCGTTATTCGAGTGAGCTGACCTGCCAAATCATAGGTGTAGTAGGTAAAACTGTATCCCTCGTGTTGAATACAAGCGGCCGGATCGAAGGTGGTAACCGTGCCAATTTCTGCTGCGGGAATGCTCTTTCGGCGGTAAAGAAGAAACGAACCAGCAGACACCGCGATGCTGGAAAGAACGCCGAAGAGAAGGCCGCGACGGGTAAGCATGAGATGGTTCCTCGGGGAATGTTTATTCAGGGTTTGCTGCTTTCGTGCGGACGTCGGGGCGGAGATTCTGGCCGTCGGCGGCGAAGGAGGCGTGGTCTTCGCTCAGCCACAGGCCGGGGGTGGGGGAGAAGTGGCGGTGGAAGCTGGGCTGCAACTCGGCGGGGGGGGAATTGTGGGACAGA
>CAYHRX010000241.1:0-4885 GCA_964359075.1 uncultured Chitinophagales bacterium | reverse complement strand
CCCCCCCCCCCGCCGCGGCGCGCCCCCCCCCGCCGGCCCCCCCCCCCCCCCCCCCCCCCCCGCCGCCAATTGTGGGAACTCGAAAATGCGGCGCCCCTCAAGACTGGAAGAGTGGAGCGATGTCATAGATAAGCCCCTGGCAAAGTGAGTTTATAGGATCTTGGCACTCGGGTCGCGGTGCGCGCCACAAACATCTAGCCGTCAAAAACGGCAGTTCTGAATCGTCACTTTCTACCGCCAAACTCTCGCTGGACCGCTACAGCCTCAAGGGCACCCAGCGACCGCTGGTTCGATCAAATCTCACCTTAAGACCGTTCTTCAAGGTATTTACCGATTTCTCTCCGAACTCGCTCATCACTTCCTGCCATTCGTTATTGTACCATACGTCAATGGCACGGTCGCCGTTCGACGTTTTCGCGGACGAAAACCAATACTGCACATCATACTGGCCATCGGCATTGAGATCGCTGAGGACACGGTCGCCCATCGTTAGATAGAAGCTACGGAAACCCGGCTTCGGCTCAGGGACGTAAATGCATGTCAGGTCGAGATCCTCTTTGATCTGGATCGATACGCTCTTCATGCTTACGTCATCCGCTGAGGGGCCGTCGTACTTTGATATCGTGAGTCCTTGGTCTTTGTCGAAGAGCATAAATGAAGAATTCTTGTCAAACTCTTTATCCAACAGGAGTAAAATCGGGCCGTGTTCATAACCAGCTTTCATGTCCAAGGCCGACGCGACGTAGGAGCCGAGTAACGGCTTACTCAATAGCCATGTTATGCAAAGCAACAGTAAAACATTAGCAACTAAAGAGAGCCACAAAATGAAACGGAGCCGATTCATATTAATAACACCTAGTTTGTTAACGATACCTAATTGACGTAGAGTCTCCATGCTGATCCCTAGATGCGGAACCATCCGGGTCTCTCATGGGTACTTGCCTTTTTGAGGTTATTAATAGTCATTTTCAGGACGGATTCCGTCCCTTAATTTGCCCGCCTCAAGTATCGATTTCTGATACTCATCCCACGTCTTCTTTATCAATTCTGGGTCGTTCGCTTCAACTGCTTCCAACCACCTCCTTTTTGGGCTGGTTACTTTTGCAGCTCGGATTATTCCCGGTGCGGCTTCCAACGCACTGCCAACCTCAGTTGCACCTGATGGACCCTGCGAACCGACTGTTGGCCAAAACCAAGCCCAAAACCGATTCCACATCCCACCTGCTACCAATAGCTGCAGCGCCGGGACATCCAAGACGACCGTCAATTGCAAGCCGTTGGTGATTGGAGCTGCGAGGTCATTTACAGTCCCCCAATAGGAAGAGCCTGGGGTGCTAATCCCTGTTTGAATAGATAGTCCCCGCGGGTCAATGTTGGTCACAGGTCCATTGGATACATATCGATAGAGATTTGTGTCACCCGCTGCAAATCCATCCGGATCTAGTGCCAGCCATCGTCCATTTTGCGTCGAGCGGTGCCAGCTATATGACACGCCCGTTTCCTCATCCCGATCCATCCCGGCAAACCCCATCAAGAAATCAACCGCCGAAGCCGATTCCGCAGTGACACCTCCAAAGGCCCCATATTTGACGTGATTCTGGGTAGTTCCGGAATTATTTATCAAATCTCGGACGGTCCCGATATTGTCGGTGAGCGACCAGATGAGGGCGTTGCTCGAATCCTCGTCCGCCAATAGTTGGTCAATTGCTGGGCCATGAAGGTAACGATGGGTGATGTTATTGCTGCCGTCGAATTGGAGGACGACGCGGGTGATGCCTTGGTCTTCGTAGACGTAGCGAATCGTGCCGGAGCCACCGCCGCCTGCTCCATCGGCATCCACGATTTTCTTGATTCGCCGATCATAGACGTCGTAGGTGTAATCGGCGGACATCGTCGAAGTCCCGCCGGAGGTTTTGTTGGTGACGTTGGTGAGGCGGTTGCGGTAGTCCCAAGTGTAGTCGGTGTAGGAGCTGTCGCTAATTTTGGTGCGCTTTGTCAGGTTTCCTTCATCGTCGTAGGTGTAGTTATAGGTCCCATCCGACGTGAGCCGGTTGTTGGTGCCGACCGTGTTGCTGCCGCCGGTGGGGTTGCCGTTGGCGTCCCAAGCGAAGGTTTCGTCGGTTTGGTAACTGTAGTCCGCGCCGGTGAGTTGGCTGGTTTTGTCGTAGGTGTAGGCGACCGTGCCGTCCTGCGACGTGATGCCGGTGATCCGGTCCATGAAGTCGTAGGAATACGCATACGCGGTGAAGAGGCTTGAACCGCTGCGTTTATGGTCGATGCCGGTGATTCGGTTGAGGGTGTCGTAACTGAAGGCAGTGGTGGCGACTTCGTTCCAGGTGCTGGATGGTTTGACCTGCCGTTCAACGGAAGTGAATTGACTCAGCGCGTTGTAGACGAAGTTGGCCGCTTTTTTGGCGACAGTGTTTCCACCGCCCTGCCCGACCTGCTCCACGCGGGTCATCCGGTTCATGTTGTCGAACGTGTAGTCATTCTCGAAGTCCGCAGTACCACCGACCGAAGCAGTAAGCTTCGTGCGGTTGCTGGCAGCGTCATAGACGGAAGTGAGAATCACGCGGGGAACTCCAGAGGTCCCATTATTGTCCACCGTCAGTTCCCGACCAATAGCATCATAGGTGTAAGCGTAGGTGCTGTCGGTGTCGCTAGCGTCCGTCAGTTGGCTCGCCGTGTCGTAGGTGTAGCTGATGGTTCTGCTCACGCTGCCGGACTGCGTTGAAGCCGCATCGCCTTGGAGAGAGGCGACGTTGACTCCGGCCAAGCCGCCGCCGTTGAAAGTGACGGTCCAGGGGCCGCCGCTACTGCCACTGACGGAGACGTTGCCGCTCCCCACGCTGGTAAGGGCCTCCAAGGCGGAATCGACCGTGCTGTTGCTGGCATTATAGGCAATCGGAGCCGTCGTCTGGCCGGCGAAGGCGAGGCGGAACGTGCCGTTCGTAGCGTTACTGAGCGTGACGACTTGGACTTCGTTATTGCTGCCGGAACCTCCCTGCGTGTCGGTGGTTTGGATGTCGGTGCGGGTCATCATGGCCGATACGCTCCCCGCGCTGATTGTGATCTGGTTTTGGTTCGCGCCAGCGAGAGAGCCTTGGAACGTGATGGTCCATTCCTGCGCAGACATGGTGTCCTGCGTCTTCGTCACCGCCACATTGCCGCTGCCGATGCTGGCCAATCCTTCGAGGGCCGATTGCACCGTGGCCGCCGAGGCGTTGTAGCTGATGCTACTCGTTGTGTTGCCGCCGAAGGAGAGCGTGAATGTGCCCCCCATCAGCGACATGTCGGCTGTGAACCCGACCCGCTGGACTTCGCTCGACGGGCCTCCTTGCGTGGTGGTGGTGATCCCGATGGTCGGTACTGGGTTGCCGCTCGCAATCCAAAGTTCCGAAGTCATCCGACCCAGGTCGTCAAACGTGTACTGCGTCACCCGGTTATTTCGGTCCAGCTTCCGCGTCAAATTCCCGCCGGCATCGTGATAGAAGCTGCGGGTCTTGTTCAGCTCGTTCGTCTCCATCGTCACCCGCCCGGCATTGTCGTACGACCAAGTAGTGTCGTTATTGACCGGATCGCGAAGATTGATGAGATTGTTGTTCAAATCATACGTATAAATCGTGCTGCCGGTGAGGGCATCCGTCGTGCTGGCGAGCCGGTCCAAATAGTCATAACCATAACTCGTCACGGACGCGGTCACGCCTCCTACACCATCTGGATCAGGAGTGGTGACGCTCGTCACCTGGTCGAGCAGGTTGTAGGCCATCGTCGTTACGTAGCCATCGTTGTTGGTCACGGTCGTCTGCCGCCCGTAGTCGTCGTAGCCGTAATCGGTGTCGTGCCCCAGCGGGTCAGTGATCGTTGCCACCTGACCACTACTATTGTACGTCCAGGTCCAGACCGGAGCGGAGAGGCCTCCCGCCCCATCGGGATCAGGCTGCGTGACGCTGGTTTTGCGCCGCAAGTTGTCATAGGCGGTCGTCGTGACGTTCCCCAAAGGGTCCGTTTCCGTCGTCAGCGAATTGACGGCATTATAGCCATAGGCGTAAATGGGAGCGGAAAGAGCGCCGCCGCCGTCTGGATCGGGCAAGGTCAAGGTCGTCCGACGATTGAGATTGTCGTACCCAAAGCTCGTCACTTGGGAGAGGGGGTTGGTGACTGAAGTCAAATTCCCGTGAACATCATAGCCGTAGCTGGTCGTCGGTGCGGAAAGTCCCCCTGCGCCATCCGGGTCCGCGCCAGTCGCGCTGGCAAGGCGTCCCCGATTGTCGTAGGTTTTGGTGGAAGTATGGTTATTCGGATTGCTGGTGCCAGTCCGGTTTCCCAGGGCATCGTATCCAAACGTATAGATGGGTGCATACAGCGGTCCGCTCCCATCCGGATCGGGAAGCGTGACGCTGTTGAGCCACCCGGCGGTGGTGTAATCGTAACGGGTGACATTTCCTAAAAAATCCGTATGCGTGGCGGGCTGGCCGGCATAATTGTAGGTGAAGTATTCGGACGCGCCAGTGTACATGCTGCCATAACCGTCCTGGTCGTGGCCTGTGTGTTTGGTCACCCGCCCGAGTGAATCATATTCATAGGTGTCGGTTTCCACGTTGGGTGTGCGGATGGAATTGGTGTACTCAATCATCCGCCCCAGCACGTCATAGGTCCAGCTGTCATGTTTCTGGACACCCCCGAACATCCCCCAGGTGGAATCCGTCTCGCGTCCATACGCATCATACGTATGGGAGATCGAAACCGCCGGGCTCGGCTGGGTTTGCCCCGTTACATTCCCCACTCCGTCATAACTATAGTTCAATTCTGGCGCGGGATTTCCGCCCGCTCCATCCGGGTCGGGGAGCGTTTTGGTGGTGAGTCGGTTCCGCGCGTCGTACGC
>CAYHRX010000240.1:0-5658 GCA_964359075.1 uncultured Chitinophagales bacterium | reverse complement strand
GTATCGCCATTGGCGGCAATCCTATCCGCTCCTACAATTACGGCACTCACCTGCCTTTGTTGCATCAGGTAGCCAGCGGTGCTGTCCGTTATCAGCACCACGTCGAGGTTGTGCTTGAGGAGTTCCCAGCTCGTGAGGCGGGCACCCTGGAACAATGGCCGCGTCTCATCAACGAACACCCGGACGATCTTGTCTTGTCTGGCTGCCGTCGTAATGATGCTCTGGGCCGTGCCCTCACCGGCAGTAGCAAGCGCCCCGGTGTTGCAGTGCGTGAGGATCGATGAACCGGGAGCGATCAGAGCAGCGCCGTGCTCGCCGATCTTGCGGCAGGCGTCAACATCCTCCTGTTGAATCTGACGCGCCGCCTCCAGAAGATGATACCGCATGGTAACAACATCGGTATGGCTCACGCTCTGGTACACCCGACGCATACGGTTGAGCGCAGAGAAGAGGTTGACAGCAGTAGGACGTGTTTGGGAGAGAAAGTTGATGGCAGAGTAGAGTTCTTGCTCGAGGTCGAGAGGCTCGAGTATCTTCTTGTCTTCGATGGCAAGGAGGAGCGCGAACGCGGCGGCAACCCCGATTGCGGGAGCGCCCCGAATCTTCAGTTTCTTGATCGCATCGCCAACAACGCGGTAGTCCGACGTCTCAACTAACACCTCTTCTGCTGGCAGGAGCGTCTGGTCGATGAACCGCACCTTCCCTGCCACCCATTCAACAGAGGTCATCACATGCCTCACTCAGTCGCGACATAATCCTCTTCGAAGCGGGAGATCTCGCGGAATGCTCGGAACCGGTCCTGGATCTGCAGGTAGGTCAGATCCTTCAGACCATCCACACCGAACTTCTCAACACAGAAGGACGCCAACGCGCTGCCGTAGATGACCGCACGCTTCAAGTTCTCCTCGGAAATATCATCGGTACGCCCGAGCCAGCCGACGAAACCGCCGGCAAACGCATCACCTGCACCTGTGGGATCAAAGATATTCTCAAGAGGATACGCAGGCGCAGAGAAGACCGTCTCTTCGGTGATCAGCAGCGCACCATGTTCGCCCTTCTTGATGATGACGATCTGCGGACCCATTCCTCGAATCACCCTTGCGGCTTTAATCAGGTTCGGCTCTTTGGAAAGCAGCCGCGCTTCAGAGTCATTGAGGATAACGACATTGATGCGCTTGAGTGTCCGCAGGAGATCACTGTACTTCCCTTCGATCCAGTAGTTCATCGTATCGCAGATGACGACGCGGGGCTGTTCAATCTGGTCGAGCACACGAAGCTGCAAGGCGGGATCGATGTTGCCAAGACAGACGTACATGCTGTTCTTGTATTTGGGGGGGATCTTCGGATCAAACTTCTCAAACACGTTGAGCTGAGTCGTGAGTGTGTCGCGTACATTCAAGTCGTAGTGGTATCGTCCCGCCCAGAAGAACGTCTTGCCATCCTTTACGATCTCAAGTCCATCAAGGTCAACGTGGCGCTCTTCGAGGAATCTCAATCCATCCTTCGGGAAGTCCCCTCCGACCACCCCCACAAGGCGGATGGGGTTGGTGAAGTAGCTTGCCGCTATAGAGATGTACACCGCGGAGCCGCCCATCGTCTTGGGTGCGGAACCAAACGGCGTTTCGATTGAATCGATGGCCAGAGAGCCGACGACAAGTACGCTCACAAAATACTCCAGGATTGGTTCAAACCAGAATTGATCAAACCGTCAAAAGGTACGCAAAGGTGGTTTGATTAGCAAGATTCGGAGCCGCGTACCACCCCGAATCTACACGGGAATCTCAGTGAGAACGCCCGCTTCCTCTCCTCCAAGGATATACTTGTCCACCACATCGAGCCCAGCGCGCTGGCCCGGCCATACAAGACGACGACGCGCTTCTGCGTACGGCAGCCATTCGAAATGATGATGCTCTGAGGAAAGCTTCGGCTCATCACCGATATCAACTTGAGCCGCAAACACCGGACTTACGTTCACAGCATCGTACGAGTGGTCATAGAAAGTATTGACATGCGGGACCACCCAGAGCCGCTTCGGGGTCAGACCGGTCTCTTCCTTCAGTTCTCGCAGGGCAGCATCAAACGCTTTCTCCCCACCATCAAGCGAGCCGCTGACGAACTGCCAGAGGTTGGGGTAGATCTTCTCAGCGGGAGAACGCTTGAGCATGAGATACTCCGGCCGGTCGTCCGCAAACCGGAACACGCACACTTCAATGATCCGACAGACAATGATGGCCATAGTCAGGTCTGCAAGGCGCCACGCTCGGGCATCAAGGCATGCACTTCATGGGGAGCAAGTGGACGGACCTTCCCTTCGCCGAGGCTCCCCAGGATCACCAGCCCGATGCTCACTCGCTTGAGTGTTCGGACTTTATACCCAAGTTCACTGCACATCCTGCGTATCTCGCGATTCTTTCCCTCGACAATGGTGATCCTGAAATCCTTCTTGCACCCATCATCCACCGTGACCTTGGCGGGCCGCAAAACCGTGCCGTCGCTCAACACAAATGAAGACTGCATCAATCTGCAATCATACGGCTGCAGGACCTTGTCCACCTGCACAAGGTATGTTTTCGGGACCTTGCCTGACGGGCTTGTCACCTTGTCGCCGAACCGCGTGTCGTTCGTGAACAACAGCAGCCCGGAGGAATCCTTGTCCAATCTCCCCACGGGAAAGAGCCACCGACTGTCATTGGACAACAAGTCGTACACCGTCCCACGCCCCCGTTCATCGGATCGGGTTGTTACGACACCGACTGGTTTGTTCATCGCAAGATAGATGAGCTTCTTCTGGCGCAACGGCTCGGCATCGAGCGTGATGTTGTCTTTCTTCGGATCAACCCACACAACGGGAGAGCGCACGATTCTGGAATTCACCCCAACTCTGCCTGCACGGATCATCTCAGCTGCCTGCGTCCGCGAAGCGATGCCAAGCTTCGAGAGCGCACGTGCGAGTGTGATTTCATTCTTTCCCTGTCGATTCTTTCCTGCCATGCCTTACGATAGTCTGTTCATGATAACGATGAAGAGGATGATCAGGAATCCGATGATAAGGATTGTCCGTTCAAGATAGCGCTCGAAGTAGTCCTTCACCTTCGGCCCGAACAGATGCAGGAGAATCCCAACCGGAATGAACCTGAGCAGCCTGCCACACAGTGCGCCAAGAAAGAGCGTCACCGGGTCGAGTGCTGCATTGGACCCCGCCGCAATTGTGAACGCCATGAACGGAATCGGCGTGAAGCCGGCGAGCAAGAGCGTAAGCCATGCATTGACGCGATACTCATCGAGCAACGAACGCACCTGTTCCGTCGCACCAACATACTCGAGCATCTGCTGCCCAATGCCACCATACAGCGCGTAGCCGATGTAGTACCCGAGCAGCGACCCCATGGCTGATCCGGCGACGACAACAAGAGCGTAGAGAAGCGATTTCCGAGGATTAACAACGCCAAGTGAGATGAGCGGGACATCCGGCGGAAGGGGAAAGACCGACGCTTCAATGAACCCACACGCGAACAATGCAGCCAGCGCATGAGGTCGGTCGGCAAGCCCCTCCAGCCATGATTTGATCCTGCGGATGGGGTGAAGGACCGTTTCCTTCATCGGCACGCCGGCACATCTTCAGCAGACTTTGCCATCCACACTCCACGGCGGATTGCCTGTGCACTTGCATCCGCTCCCATTTCAGCAATAAGATCGAAGTTCGTCTCAACTTCGCCCGATGCCAGTCCGAACACAATGTCACCATCAAACGAAGTGTGGATGGGTTTTATTGCAAGCGCCATCCCATCATGTCCACGCTGCGAGAGACGATTCACTTCCACCTTGGTAAGCTTTGCATTCGTCATGAGTGCCACAAGAGTGGTGTTGGAAAGGAGGGCCGACTTCGCCCGTGCAAACTTCCGGTACCGATCCTCTTCCGCAAGCCACTTGCCGTTGCTGCCACGAGCGCCGGCAACGATGTTCCCCTTTTCGTCGATGACATCACCCACTGCATTCACCACTGCCGCCGCGGCAACAATGAGTCCGTTGTCGGTCACGCTTGCCAGCCCGAATCCGCCTTTCATGCGGGTCCCAATGCCAGCCCATTTGCCGACAGTTGCTCCTGTTCCGGCACCAACGTTCCCCTCCGGAACAGCATCTGGTCGCGCCGACTGACACGCTCCGTAGCCGCTTTCGGCAGTCGGGCGCACGGATTTCGACCCGATGTTAAGATCAAAAATCACGGCAGAAGGCACGATCGGAACCTTCGCCCACGGTGTTTGGTAGCCGATGTTCTGTTCTTCCAGATACTTCATCACACCGTCGGCAGCAGCAAGCCCGAAGGCACTGCCGCCGGTAAGCAGTACGGCATGAACCTCCTGCATTGTCTTCTCGCTGGCAAGCAACGCAAGCTCACGACTGCCCGGTGAACTACCGCGCACGTCGCAACCGCCAACGGTCTTCGACGGGCAAAGGATGACTGTGCAGCCGGTAAGAGCCTGCTCGTCGGTCCAATGTCCGATTGAGAATCCCAATGGCAGCATCATTCACCTAGAGACAAGGTCGAAAACCCCGGAGAAAATAAATCAACCGCTGAGAACGCAGACCGAATGCTTTGAAATTGAAACCAAAAAGAAGAGTTTTTTCTCCGCGACCTCTGCGTGCTCTGCGGTTAAGCTTTTCGACCGGGCTTCTAGACTATCAAACAGGGACAAAAAAAGGCCCGATCCCGGAGTGGAGCGGACCTTCCACAGAAGAGACTCTTTCATTCGTCATAAAGCCGGTGGAGCGCCGACAGCACCACGCCGCATGCAACGCCTACATTCAGCGACTCGCCCGCACCGTAGCGTCTGATGCATATCTTCGAGTCGGCAAGTTGCCTTAATTGATCGGAGACGCCCCATGCTTCGTTGCCAAAGACGAGGAGCGACTTGGTTGAGTACTTCACACGGTCAAAGTGTGTCTCGCCTTTCTGGTCGGCGACATAGATCTTGTAGTCAAGGTCCTTCGCCTGCGATACGATTGAGGGCAGGTCAACTCCGTCCGCAATGGGCATGTGGAACACACCACCCATGGTTGCCCGCAGCACTTTGGGATTGTACAACTCTACGGAGTTGCGACCAAGCAGGATGCCATCCACACCAAACCAATCGCATGTACGCACCATCGTGCCGACGTTGCCGGGATCGGAGACGCCATCAAACGCAACGAGGATTGATTGGGCGCCGTTTCTTTGAAGGACGGCATCAACGGAGAACTTCTTCTGCTTCACAACCGCAATCACTCCCTGAAACGTCACCGTCTCCGAGAGTATCTCCATCTCACGGTTCGTAATTTGATGGACGGAGGAAGTCTTCTTCTTCAGCGTCTGCAGCAGTGCGTCGCCGCCGGGATGTTCCGGAAGGTCGATTGTGTGGAAGACCTCGAGGATTTTGTAGTCGGAGTTGAGAGCTTCGCTGACAAGTCGGACACCCTCGACGAGGAACTTGTTCTGTTCGTCGCGGTGCTTCTTGTGTGTGAGTTCTCGGAGCTCTTTCAGTTTGTTCTTCGTGAGTGGCATAGGGGATTACTGTCAAATGCCTTCACCCGAATATCACACCTTCTTACTTCAAATACAAGAGCTTTCTGGTTGAAGTGAAGCCGTTGGCTCTTAGACGATAGAAGTAGACGCCACTGGTA
>CAYHRX010000239.1:0-5669 GCA_964359075.1 uncultured Chitinophagales bacterium | reverse complement strand
CGTCGTTCTATCTCCAGTGGCTCGGCTACGAGTCCGAGCGGCGACCGGATGTGTTGTACGGCTACCCGAATGTCATCGCCTCATATCCTGTTTCCGGCTTCGTGGTTCCTGCCTGGTTCGCAGAAGGCGTCGCCCAATACAACCGCAAGGAGCTGCGTTACGATTCCTGGGACTCACACCGGGATATGATCCTCCGTTCATACGCCCTTGCCGATTCCATGTTGACGTGGGAGCAGATGGCGGTGTTCGGGAAGAACAGCCTCGGCAACGAATCGTCATACAACGCCGGCTTTGCGTTCGTGCACTATCTTGCGCAGAAGTACGGCGAGGAGAAACTCCAACAGATCTCCCGCAACCTTGCATTGCTTACCGAGGTCACGATTGGTGGAGCAATCGAGCGAGCGGTGGGGAAGAGCGGCGAGGCGGTCTACGAGGAGTGGAAGGCTGAGCTTGCAAAGAGCTATGCTGAGCGAGTCGCCCCGGTTCGGACGGATGTGCGGGGTGGAGAGCCGATCATTTTTGTTGATGAGGATGATGATTTCCTCCACCATCAACAGGCGGCAGCGGAACAAAAAGCGTTCTCTCCCGTGAGTCTGGCAGCGCATGTTCGCATGCAGCCCTGCTGCAGAGTGCTTGCTGAGACGGGGTTTGCCAACCTCCATCCCAAATACTCCCCTGATGGCAAGAAGCTGGCATTCGTGAGCACCGGCGGCGGGGACTACATGAGTCAATCGTCGTTGTATGTTGGTGATCTTGAAGCTCACAAGGCGAAGCCGGTGCAGCCGGGAGTAGGCGCCGACATGTGTTGGTCGCCTGACAGCAAGAAGCTCTACTATGCACGGTCGACGCGAGAGAATTCCCACTGGTCCTACCAGAGCGACCTGTACGTCTACGATCTTGAAAAGGAGAAGGAAGATCGCCTGACCCACGGGAAGAGGGCAATGAGTCCATCTCTTTCACCTGATGGAGGGACGCTCGTGTTCGTTGTGAACAAGGACGGCAGCACGAATCTGGCAACGATGAAGCTGGGTGGCTCGGACTACAAGGAGATCACGATGTACTCCCGCGGCGAACAAGTATATGACCCCGAGTGGAGTCCGACCGGCGACATGATTGTGTTCGACTACTCAATCAAAGATGGACGTGACATTGCCTGGGTTCGCCCCGACGGCAGCGACCTGCAATTCCTGCTGACTGGCTCGGATGATTCACGCTCGGCGGTGTTCACGGCAGATGGCAAGCGGATCATTTTCTCATCGGACAGGACTGGTATCCCGAATCTCTATGCGTACGATCTTGAGTCCAGGAAGATCGAGCAGATGACCAACGTGCTTGGGGGGGCGTTCATGCCGCGCCTGGGTCCCCGCGGTGAGATTGCGTACTCGGGATATACCTCAAGAGGCTACAAGCTGTATCGCATTGCGAGTCTGGCGCCGATGCCGGACGGGAACCATCATTATCTCCCGTCGAATACTGCTGAAGAGGTTGGCGCAAGCGGTCCGCTGGCGATTGCGGCATTCTCAACCTCGATGCCGCAGTTTGATTGGCATGGGCTGAGGTCTTACGACGACACGAATGTCCCCGTCCCCGATGCACGGCCGTACAGGAATGTCTTCACGAGTCTGACCATCGTTCCGTTCCTCCGCGTCGACAACTACAATCCCAAAAACAAGGCGCTCGATATCATCAAGCCGGGTGCGTACCTTTTCTCAAACGATGTCCTGGACAAGCTCAGTTTCTTTGCCGGTGCTGCAGTGAACCTGAACTTCGAGCGTGACCTCTTCGTCCAGTTCAACTATCGAGGCAAGGTGCCGGGGCTGTATCAGATCGGATTGGAGCCGACGCTCGGTGCTGAGGTGTACAACGTTACCCGGAAGACCGACAATGTGCTGACACTGGGAATTGATGTGGCTCCAGTTGAAGTCACATACAACCTCCTCGAATTCGATTTCATCATCAACCAACCATTCGTTTCGCAGTTCAGTGAAGTGGAGTTCCGCTACATACACAGCCGGTACACTGCCACGATTGAGAACTTCCTTTTCATCCCCACAGGCGGCGTAGCTATGCTGGTTCCAGGTTCCAGCGATCTCTATCTCATCTCCAATGTCTTCTCACTGAACTTCAAGTCAGGCGCTATCGTGCGCTCGACAACGAGCGAGATCAATCCAGTCGGACGGAAGATCTCGCTCCGCATCGACAGGGAGCTGAACAAATTCAACAGTACAGGCGACTACGCTGTCAGCGATGGACTGCTCGTGCCAGTGTACAAGATATTCAACTTCACGCGGGTTGAGCTGAACTGGAAGGAACACTTACCGTTCTTCTTCAAGAGGCACACGCTTACATTTTCGGTTCGTGGAGGGTCGATACTTGAATCGACGGTCGATGAGTTCTTTGATTTCTATGCCGGAGGCCTTATCGGAATGAAGGGCTATCCTTTCTATGCAATTGGTGGAAATGAAATGGCCGTCCTCGGCGTGACATACCGCTTCCCGCTCATCAACAATATCGACGTGCGATTTCTCCAGTTGTACTTCGACAAGCTCTATGCATCTGTTTTTGCAGATATTGGTGAGGCTTGGGATGGAAAGATGCCGTCGCTGAAGAAGTTCAAGAAAGACGCAGGAGTTGAGTTGCGCCTCGAGTCGTTTTCGTTCTACTCGTACCCGACTCGTTTCTTCCTCAGTGCCGCGTATGGCTTTGACAGGTTTGATCGCTTGGTGCGCAGCAGGAACCAGGTGGTGACGTATGGTAAAGAGTGGCGGTTCTATTTCGGGGTGCTGTTCGGGTTTGATTTTGACTGAGCGAAGCGAAGTCCTATCAAGGGGAGGTCACGCTAGAAATGATACTGGAGAATAGAATGATGAAGGCCATGGTTCTTCTGGTAATCACTGTGGGATCTACTCAAGTTGCCCTGTGTGAAACCCAGCCTCGTTCCATTATGCTCAAAGAACAGCCGCAACAGGTCGTCACCGGCAACCTCCGCATCGACCTTTTTGGTCGCACGGAACTTGCAGATGTTCCGCGCCTCACTCCTCAGGAAGAAGCCACAGCATATCCTCGCAAGTCGCCGTACATTGCCGCGGGGTTGTCGCTGGTGGTTCCGGGTGCGGGACAGTTCTACACCGAGCGCTACTGGGAGGCCGCAGCATTCTTTGCCGCCGATGTCGCAGCATGGATACTGGCCTATCACTACGACAAGAAGGGGGACCGGCAGACGGACTTCTTCCAGAACTATGCGGATGCCAATTGGAGTGTCCTGAAGTACGCAACATATGCGGAAAGTACCTATGCTTCCGGTAGAAGTTTTTTCTGGCGTACCAGTAACGACCCACGTCTTCCAGCGTGGCAGCAGGTGGATTGGAATGAGTTGAATAGGATGGAACGCTACATTGGCTCCACCGATCCAGGGCGTTACTACTCGCACACTCTGCCGCCATACGGTGACCAGCAATACTATGAACTCATTGGGAAATATGGACAATTCAATCCCGGCTGGGACGATGCCCATTACAATCCGGGAGAATACAACTATCTTGATCCCGTGACTGCGCACTTCTCGTACTACTCGGGTGAACGGGGAAAAGCGAATACGTACTACAACACCGCATCGACGTGGGTGACGGTTGCCATCATCAACCATGTGGTGAATGCTGTATACGCCGGGTTAAGCGCGGGATGGTACAACTCCGCGCACGCCGAACTGGGATTGCAGCGTGTACCAAGCGCGGATGGATTCACAAATGTGCCGGTGGTGAAGATAAGGTGGGAGTTTTGAATCATCTTTCCGTAGGGGCGTTCAATTGAACGCCCCTACCAGCGAGGCACGTTATTTCATTAGCATGAGTTTGTTGGTCTTTGAGTATACGTTCTTCCCTTCCCCGTTCGTTACATTGAACCGTGCAAAGTACACGCCACTTGAATGGGCCACTGCATTCCAGGTTGCAGCATGATACCCCGCTTCCCGATAACCACTTGCTAACTGTGCCACTTCCCTTCCCAGCACATCGTAGACAACCAACGACACGTTCGCATTGTTTGGAAGGTCAAACAGTATCTCGGTGACCGGGTTAAACGGGTTCGGGTAGTTCTGGTGGAGGGCAAACTCGGTTGGGATGCCCAAGCGATCGGCCCTTCCTTGAGCTAATGCTGCAACTTTTCTCATTGCAGTCTGGCCTGCCTCGGGTGAAACAAACCAACGTTCTACTTCAAACCTTCTGTGCTGTCCAAATCCAGATGGCAGCAGTGCCAACTCTAGCGCCGTATTTCCATAGGTGATCTGCGCAGTGAACGTGACGATGGTGTCACGCGTACCTTGGAAAGCGCGAAGTACCCTCAGGATGTTCTTGGTTTGAGCATTCCTCAGCACTACTCCAAAACCGGCCGCAGGCGGGATGTCCCCCGAAGCAACATAGACGATTGTCAGTGACAATGTACCATTACCGCGAAACCGCTCCGATACAAGCGCCGATTCAAATTCGCTCTGGCCTCTGATGTGCATCGTATCTCTGAGATTCACAAAACGAACTGTCGCCGTATCGAGCTTTGCCTGGGCAATCACAAGGTTCAGTTCACCACGAGGGAGAAGCACTCTTCCGCCGCGGCCTTCAGAGAAGACCGGAGGAGAATCTTGGCCATCCATACCCCCAATGCTCAAAGGTTGAGTTGGTGCGGAAACGATTGGGCTGGCTTGGATGGCATATGGCGTTGTCGTTCCTCGGGAGAGCACGATTCCCGGCGTGCCAGCAGAGTATCCAACACTTGCGGACGGATTGATCCCTTGAGCCAGAGTCACTTCGCTTGACCACCCAGTTGCTTGGCGTTGGACTGACCTTATGCTCTGGCCATGCACTGATTCCCATGTGAGCGAAACAATGTCGGAACCATCACTGGAAGCCACGCTGGGCCTTCTGTAGTTTCCATATTGTAGGTCGCTCCATACGTTTGTTACCGCATTCCAGGTTGTCCCGCTTTGCTGCTCACGATACTTTATCACATACCAGGCAAAGTCTCCAATGGATTCTCCCCATGCTATGCCTGCAAGATTCGTTGAAAGCTGGCCAAAGTTTGTTGCTGATGGTTCGTACACAGCGCCGTCAGTGGGGGCAGCAAGTGTGAATATGTGATTGAGCGTGAGCGCGCCGGAAACCTCCATGTCCCCATACATGAGTATGTTGTTCTCAACCCATGCCAATTGCCATGGAGTGCCTGTCCCAGTTTCATCTCCCCCATCCTCGAGTCCGAGGGGCGCTTTTGAGATCGGTGCAATCGAAATCTGAGGCTGTATGGTCACGTTGGTGCGCAAGTTCGTTGTGGCGTACCATTGAGTCATGTCGGCTCTCGCTACCCCGCCCTTAATGGTGTTTGTTGTACCATCATACCACACAAATACAAAATAGCGGTCGTGACTCGGTTCTTTACTGACGCCACTCGCGATCACGGGCACCGTTGAGAAAGTTCGAGGAGGAGAGAAGATCAAATGGGCAATCTCCTGAGGCATCGTTGCAATGCCTGATGCAAGATCGATTGCACTGAAAACCACTTTGCGCTCACGGTCAGTTTCTCCATCCAGGTACATCTCCCATACGACAAAGATCGCGTGTGGATCATCAACGACGGTTAGAGATGGCGATCTATTCGCGTGGGTAAGGCCGGTCGGATAGGCA
>CAYHRX010000238.1:0-5669 GCA_964359075.1 uncultured Chitinophagales bacterium | reverse complement strand
ATGTATTTTCCCTTGACATTCTTTTCTATACACGCCTTCGGCGTTCAGGCGGGCGTCGGGCAGGCTCTGCACATGGCCTGAAATGCAACGATAATACAATGGAGAAAGGGATGCAGGATAGGCATTATACTGAGGCCGAGCTCGATGCTCTCGCGCAGCGGCTCGCCATCGGCGAGACGCGTGAACCCTCAACCGTCAGCGGACACATGCAAGCTTGCGCGAGATGCAGGCAGAAGCTGGAGGTCTTGCAGCAGTTCTATTTCGAGCTGGCACGTGACCTCAACAAGCCGATGTACCACAGGATAGAGGAGCTTTCAAAGGCAGAGCCTTCGAACGTCATCCGGCTGAAACCATATCGGCCCCAGCCGGACATATTGGGAATGGGAGCGAACGAGAATATCCACATCCTCGCGGCACAGACCACCGTAGCAGACCGTTCATCTGTTGTCCTGCGGGCAACGTTTGCATCCGAGCCACACAAACTGCTCGTGCGTGTCCTCGAAGACCGAGACGGCCATCAGTATCTGTTGTACATACTTTCTGAAGAGAAGTCACTCCGGAGCCATACTCTGATTGGGATTGGAACGGCGGATGCGTTGGAGTTCGTCGCCACCAATGCCGATGGCGTTGCCTCACTCCCGAGCTCTGCGCCAGTCGACTGGTCAAACGTGTCATTGGTCGTCCTTACACCTGTGGCCGTATTCGAGCTGAGCGAAGGACTACGTTCAGATGTTCAACTATCATCAGGAAACATCCATCTTCACGCAACAACTCGCAACAACGACACAGCCCTTTCGTTCACCACAACGGGCAGCGTGGGTCGCGTGCTCTTGATCTTCGAGCGGCCCTCATGCGTCGTGAAGAAAGTGAGCGGCGGAGAAGTGCTGCTTTCGCAAGATGAAGCCAGAGAGATCAGGATGATCAAACTGTTCCCATGATTCATGGAGGTAGAACAACACGGGTCACCCTGAGCGACGACTCACGAGGACAACAGGCGCGGAGGAGTCGAAGGGTGACACGCGCCCGATTTCCTCGGTCGTGACGGACTCAAAGAATGTACACAGACTCATTTCCCATGCCCAACCCACTCGAGCTGGAACTCCGCTTCCAGACCTTAAAGCCCACACTCGCTCTGCTTGCCGGCAGGCGAATGAAGCTTCTGCGGATTGCGGAATTCCTGGAGCCGCTGCTGGCTGACACGACATTCCTCTCAGCATACGCCGCCGAGCTTCTCCCTCAGCTTGCTTCCCTCATCATCAATACACGGTTTGCCGGGACAAGCCTTGGCTTCCTCGACCGTCTCTCCTCCCTGCTCGGGAACCTTCAGTCATCATTGCCTCCCTCCTCCGCTCAAGGCAACCTCCAGCAGGCCGTCTCTCATCTTGAGAGCGAGCGCCGGCAGATTCTCCAGTGGCTCAAGGAGAGGGAGATCGGATCGCCCTCTGCACACCAGCCGAAAACAGAAGCGGTATGGATACCGCTGGTTGAGCGAGAGCATCTGCTGAGCGGTGTTGAGCCACGATTCGCCACATTGCAGCAGCTGCGTGTCGAGGTCAGGTTTGCATCCAAGCCGACAGATGAAGATGAGCTGCACGTAGAGCAATTCGCGGCAACTGATGGAGCGGACAGGAAGCATCTGAAAAACGCTCTGGAAGCTGCAAAGCACTTGCTCAAGACATTCGCCCGGATCGAAGTGAAGCAACGGCTGATTGTGCATTGCTCATTTGCCGAGCAAGGGATGGTTGTCGGCGAGTCACTCGAAGCGGGACTTGCAGCAGCGTTGTTCACCGAGTTGCTCCGGCTCTATCAGTACCGGGAAGAATACACACTCCGCAACGATGTTGCCATTACGGGCAGGATTGATGAACACGGCAACCTCCTTCCTGTCGATGAAGCTGGATTTAGATTGAAGATTGAGGCATGCTCGTACTCATGGATCAAGTACCTGATTGTGCCACAGGGTCAACAAGGCTCAAGCCCCAAACAAAACAATGTCACCCTGAGCGACGTCCCGACCGTTTCTCAAGTCGGGACGGAGTCGAAGGGTGACACGGGTACGGATACTCCTGCTCACGTCGAAGTCGTTCCCATCCCCTCTCTCGCCGACCTCTTCTACAACCGCCGCCTCACAGACTCATGGCGTGTGCCGAGGACGAAGCAAGTAGCCCGCAAGCTGTGGAAGCATCACCGACCGATTGCGGCAACGGTGTTCGTTCTTCTACTTCTGGTGATTGGCAAGATGTGGTATGGGCCGATTGACAAGGAGCCGGTTGGGCTTGAGTTTGAAGGAAGAGTGATGCGCGCGGTAAACAAGCACGGGGGGATCATACAGGAGATCGAAGTTGGGGAGCGTACAGTGGATGCGGCTCAAAACCGCAGAGTGGCAGAGTTATTCGATACAGATAACGACGGCCACTTAGAGGTAATCTGGGGACGGCCTACATCATACACACCAACAGAGACTGGCACTGTCTTCTGCCAAACGGTAGGCGAAAACAGCTTGTCTTGGAAATACGAGCTATACCGAGAACTCAACTTTCCCAACAGACAAGAGGCGGCAGATCACCGATTCGATTTCAGAAGGTTGCTGGTTGGAGATTTCGACAGAGATGGCATCCCAGACGTTTTTGTAAACACATCGCATCCCAGCTTCCATACAGTCGTGTTGAAACTCGATGCTATGTCTGGAAAGGAGCAGCAGTGCTACGTACACATTGGGGGAACTGATGGAATGGAGGCAATCGACCTGAACGACGACGGCATGAGCGAAATCGTCCTTGCGGGAGTGAACAACGCGTTTGAAAGCGCTTGCCTCGTTGTGCTGGACCCTCGCAACATAAACGGACATTCACCACTAACAGCGGAATACCAACCAAGCGATGTAAAGCGAGCGGAAGAGATTGCGTACATTCTGATCCCTCGAACCGGTGTCGGCGAATTGGGAATCCCACGGTATAGGTGGACCATGGCGCACGATATTCAAGCAAGCCTCGTTGACAGAACTATCAGGGTCTTCGTCGCTGACGAAAGCTCAATAACGCGAAGGCATGGGATCTATATCAGCTTCGATTTCAATTTGAGGCCTATCAGGGTGGGCACAGATGAGGACTTTGATATGCTTGTAAAAGAACTAATGCAGCGGGGTCTCCTGAAATCCAAGCCTGATACTCGCTACTGGGAGGAATACATGAAGCAAATCAAGTATTGGGACGGGGAGAAATGGCAAACCACGCCGACGGTGAACAAGAGGTGGCTGGTGGCAGTGAAGGCCACTCGGAAGTAGCAATCCATCGTCCATATTCACCCCCGAAAAAGCCGGACAAGAAAAATGTTCGGCTTTTTTTCTGTAG
This sequence comes from uncultured Chitinophagales bacterium, assembly GCA_964359075.1. Classification (GTDB taxonomy): domain Bacteria; phylum Bacteroidota; class Ignavibacteria; order UBA10030; family UBA6906; genus UBA11986. The sequence goes on along the minus strand of CAYHRX010000238.1, from coordinate 2,319 downwards.
ACGACAATTCTGCAACGATATTATGGCAGTCCCTGTTTCAATTGAGCCCTCTGCTGGGGCGAAGTTTACATCTTCAAAAACAATCGAGGAGACTGTCATCATGTTCATCCCTAGGTTGGTGCTGAGTGCCCTGTCTATGGCAATGTTCTGCGGGAGTGTTTTTTCGCAAACAGGTTGGTTCAAGCAGTCCGCAGTCCCAACGATCGACGGTCTTTACGGACTCCACTTTACTGGTCCCAGTATTGGTGCTTCTGTCGGATTCAATGGCACAATACTCCGCACGACTGATGGTGGCCTTACTTGGCTTGTGCAGAACGGCAACACAAGCTCACACTTGCTTGGTGTTCATTTCGTTAACGCCAACGCGGGGTGGGCTGTGGGCAGCGGCGGGACCATCCTGAAAACAACCGATGGAGGAGCCAATTGGAATCCGCAGAACAGTGGAACAGCACTTTGGCTCTATGAGGTCTTCTTCATTGACCCAAGTCGAGGATGGGTAATCGGAAATGACGGGACCATACTCAGAACAACAAACGGTGGAGCAAATTGGAGTCCGCAAAACAGTGGCACGACGAACCACATCAACCACGTTTACTTTGTAAACGCGGACACCGGATGGCTGGTAAGCCTGAACGGGACCATCAAGAAGACGACTAATGGTGGAGCAACGTGGGCATCGCAAACCAGCGGAACGGCAGAACATCTCAACAGTATTCATTTTGCAAATGCGAGTGTGGGAAGCGCAGTCGGTTACAACGGGACAATTGTACGAACAACAAATGCCGGGGTAAACTGGATCACCGATAGTAGCGGCACTTTTCATGAGCTTTTGGGAGTTCATTTGTCGAGCACAAGCGCTGCAACGGCCGTAGGCACAAACGGTACCATACTTCGCACAACCAATGGGGGCGCAACCTGGACGCCACAGAATAGTGATGTGACAGACCCACTTCACAATGTGTTTTTCACGAGCGCTAATGTTGGAACAATTATTGGCGACAATGGAGTCATCCTCAACACTTCAAACGCTGGAACAACCTGGACCCAATACACTGTGACTAACCATGTAAATGATGTCCAGCTCATCAACACAGAGACAGGAATTGCTGTGTGCACCTACGGTCTCATACTTCGAACGACCAATGGTGGGGCTGCGTGGACGGGGCAAAAAAGCGAGACAACAACTCATCTGAATGGTGTTCGTTTCTTCAATTCGACCACGGGTGCTGCAGCGGGATATGATGGGAGCATCCTTACAACGACCAATGGAGGCGTCAGCTGGGTCCAACGGACCAGTGGCACGTCAAATGAGCTCTTTGATGTCTTCCTCACATCAACTATTACAGGTATCGTTGTTGGTGACAACGGCACGATACTTCGCACCACTGATGGGGGGACAAGCTGGGCGGCACAATTCAGTGGAACAACGAATATACTCCATGATGTCCATTTCACAGACGCAAATGTTGGAGCTGTGGTTGGGAATTCCGGCACCATACTCCGGACAACAAACGGTGGAATTTCATGGATATCGCAGAACAGCGGCACGAGCAAGACTCTCTATGGTGTCCAGCTCACAAGTGCCAGCAATGGAATAGTAGTGGGTGACAGTGGAACAATACTCCGGACGACTAATAGTGGTTTAACTTGGGCGCCGGTTGGCAACATACCAAATCGCGGACTCTTTGCAATCCATTTAAGTAGCCCCAACTTTGGAACCATAGTAGGAGACGCGGGTCTCATTCTTCGAAGTTCGAATGGCGGTGTAGTTTGGGCACTGCAGGACAGCCGACCGACGAATTGGCTATATGGTGTATTCTTTATCAATGATAGCATCGGGGAAGTTGTTGGAAACTATGGCACCATCTTGAGGACAACCAACGGGGGCGTTACGTTTGTCCATCCAACCGCGGGTGGCGTGCCGACCCACGTGTTACTCGACCAAAACTACCCTAACCCCTTCAACCCGAGCACAACAATCCAGTTCTCGCTCCCAAGGTCGGGGCATGTGTCGTTGAAGATCTACAACACGCTCGGAGAGGAAGTCGCCTCACTTGTTGATCGAGAAATGAATGTCGGCACTCATACCATAGAGTGGAACGCGAGCATCACTGCAAGCGGCGTCTACTTCTACCGGCTGAAGGCTGGGGATTTCGTAGAGACGAAGAAGTTGTTTCTTCTCAGATAAATCTGGATATGGATGCAGTAATTGCCGCTGCGAAGAAATACCACGTGGCTCTTGAAATTGACGCCTCCCCTGCACGTTCAGACCTGAACGATCTACATGTCCGGATGGCCGTGGATGCGGGCGTGATGATG
>CAYHRX010000237.1:0-5679 GCA_964359075.1 uncultured Chitinophagales bacterium | reverse complement strand
CATCTGCTCGGGGTTGCGATGAGCACCACCGAGCGGCTCCGGCACAACGGCGTCGATGATCTTTTGCTTCATCAGGTCGGGCGCTGTAAGCTGCAACGCTTCCGCGGCCTGTTCCTTGTAGTCCCAACTGCGCCAGAGGATACTGGAACACGATTCAGGAGAAATCACCGAGTACCATGTATTCTCCAGCATCAGAATCCTGTCTCCCACACCGATGCCAAGCGCGCCCCCCGATGCTCCTTCACCGACAATCACCACAATAATGGGAACCCGCAGTCGCGCCATTTCGAGAAGGTTACGCGCTATTGCTTCCGCCTGGCCGCGTTCTTCGGCTTCAAGTCCAGGAAAGGCGCCCGGCGTGTCGATCAGCGTGATCACCGGTTTCTTGAACTTCTCTGCAAGCTTCATCAAACGGAGCGCCTTACGGTAACCCTCAGGGTTCGGCATGCCGAAGTTGCGGTACAGGTTCGACTTTGTATCTCTTCCCTTCTGATGCCCGAGGATCATCACGGTGTGATTATCGATCTGTGCAAAGCCGCCGACGATAGCCTTGTCGTCTTTGAAGCTCCGGTCACCGTGCAACTCAAAGAAGTTTGTTGTGATCGAGTTGATGTAGTCGAGCGTGTACGGGCGATCGGGATGACGGGCTAGTTGCACCTTCTGCCACCGCGTAAGCCCCGCGTAGACGCTCTTCTGCAGGTCCACCATCCGCTTCTCAATCTTGCCGACTTCCTCCGCAATGGCCGGATTGTCGGCATACCTCCGCAGCTCATCCAGCTTCTGCTCGAGTTCAACAATAGGCTTCTCAAAATCCAGTACCACTTTCGCCATAAGCGATATCCGCTATTTCTTCATCAACAAGAGAAGCGACTTGAGCATGATCTCGAGGTCTAGACCGACAGAATGGTTCTTCGCATAGTAGAGCTTGTATCGCTCCGCCTCCTCCGGCTCGAGGCCTTCCCGCATGTTGATTTGAACCAGACCTGTCAGGCCCTTCGGACCAAGGTAGGAGTTCCCCCCTGCAGTGCCGCCATTCACCTTCGAAGCATCATCGGGATCGGACAGGGGCCGACCCACGAAACTCAGTGTACCTGAAAAAACCTGAGGAAGCAAGAGCATTCTCATGCTCGCCAATCCGAGTGCAGCCGATGGCGACATGGCCTTTCTGACCCGGACCACGGGATAGACACATGCCAGCAACAAAAGCGAGCCGAGAATGTCCATCGTCCGCTTCAGAAGTCGGTTGAGCGTTTTGTGAAGGTTGTATTCGATCTCTACGAGTGGAATTGTATCCAACTCGTCAATCCGTGTCTTGCCGATGATGGCCTCAAGGCTCGTTGGCACAAGCCGGTAGTTTACGCTGCGGTCGTTGCTCCGGGCGATCACTGAAAGAATATCGGAGTATGAGATGCCATCGGTGGAGAAAATCACTTCGCCGACTTTCCGCTCACTGATTACCTTGCCGACATTATCAAGCGAGCCGATGACTTCAAGTCCTGCAATCCTCTCTCCAATCTGACGCCTGCTGGTCGCGACAAATCCGAGGACATCATATCCTCCATCCACACGCGTGCGCAGCTTGCGAAGCACCTCCTGTGCCGACTGGCCGGTACCAACAATCAGCGTGCGGGTACCAAAGAGGCTACCCCTGCTGCCGGCCCGACCGGCAAGCCGTCCAAAGGATTTCAACGCCAGTCTCCAACCCGGCAAGAGAAGAAGGCTTATGCATCCCGAAATGATGACCACCGCCCTGCTGAATGCAAACTCCTTGGCAAAGAACACAATCGCCGAGATGATGATGAAGCCAACAAGCACGGAGGAAAACGCACGGGAGGCCGAATGCTTGCTTGTCGTATAGACGCCGGCAATATACATCACCACCACAACCACCGCGGCAGGAACTACGTGCACGATTGGATAGGCATATGGAGGAAAGGCGAACAGTCGTCCGCGATAGACATACTCGGCAGCCAGCAGCGCCACATCAACAAGCAGGAAATCCGTCAGGGCGAGCAACAACGGGCGACTCGCCTTGGCAAGGAATGCCACTCCGGCACGGAGAAGAATACCAACAGTAAGGAAGAACTCGACGATAAAGGAGCTGCTGAAGTGCTTCTCCACAAACAACTGCATCGCATTGTAGAACATTCTGATCTCATCGATGTTGCTGCGACGCGTGCTTTCGCCTTTGAAGTGGATGATCTTCGTTGTATGAACATAGTACACCTTGAACCCGGCCTGAGCAACCCGATAACACCAGTCGAGGTCTTCCCCGTACATGAAGAAGGTTTCATCAAGTCCGCCTATCAGTTCGTATGCATCACGAGTAATCATCGCAAACGATCCGCTCACCGCTTCGACCTCGTAGGTTTCATCAGGGCTGAGGTACGTGAGGTTGTATTTGCCAAAGAGCCGGGATTTTGGGAAGAGAGCGCTGAGCCCGAAGATCTTGGTGAAGGCGACCCACGGAGTGGGGAAGCTGCGACGACAGGGGAGTTGAAAGGTTCCATCGGGATTGAGGATCTTGCATCCGGCAAGACCCGCATCAGGGGTCTCGCGGAAGAACTTCAGCATCTCACGGCAAGTGTCTTCCTGAACGATCGTGTCAGGGTTGATCAGGAGGAGATACTTCCCTGTTGCACGCTTCAATGCGGCGTTGTTGGCGCGTGCAAACCCGACGTTCTCTTTGTTTTGGATGAGACAGACCTCGGGGAACTTCGCCTTTACCATCTCAACGCTGCCATCGTCAGACGCGTTATCAACGACAAACACCTCTCCCTGAATCCCCTCCATCGCCCGCAGGATGGACGTGAGAGAATTCTCCAGAAACTGTCTGACGTTGTAGTTGACGATGATGACCGAAAGGTCCATGGCAGGCCTACAAGCGATGGAGCAAGCTGCGGAATCTTAGTCTCCACAGCATAAACACCGCCTCGTATACGATCTTCCTGGACATTTTTGAGACGCCTGAGCGACGATCGAGAAAGATGATAGGGATCTCGGTCAAGCGGAAACCTTTCCTCCATGCACGGTAGCTCATCTCAATCTGAAATGCGTAGCCGTTGGATTTGACTTTGTCAAGATCGATTGCCTCCAGCACACTTCGGCGGAAGCACTTGAACCCACCGGTCGCATCTCGAAGAGGAAGTCCTGTGATAATCTGAGTGTACACATTCGCTGAGAACGAGAGCACCAACCGACGCATTGGCCAATTCAGAACGCGCACGCCGTTGATGTACCGGGAACCGATGACGAGATCATAGTCCTGGATCTTCTTCAGGAAGTTTGGAATCTCCTTGGGGCTGTGTGAGAGGTCTGCATCCATCTCGAAGATGTAATCATAGCCGTTCTGGATGGCATACTTGAATCCCTCGAGATAGGCAGTCCCAAGCCCCATTTTCCCCGGCCGTTCGATGAGATGGATGCGGGAGTCCACACTCATCATATCACGCACATGTCCTGCCGTGCCATCGGGAGAGTTATCATCGACGATGAGTACTTCAACGTTCGGCGCCTGGCCGAGCACCGCAGGCAACAGTCGAGTGATGTTATCAGCTTCGTTGTACGTTGGTATGATGACCAGCGATCTGGACATGGGGTGGTCAACGCGATGCGTAGAAGCTCTTGATCGTATCTGTCATGTACACCTGCTGCTCCTCTGTCAACTCCGTATGCATCGGAAGCGAGAGCACTTCATCGCAGGCCTGTTCGGTAATCGGGAAGTCCCCCTTCCTATTCCCTGCTACTGCAAATGCCTTCTGCAGATGAAGAGGGATGGGATAGTAGATGGCGTGCGGGATCCCTTTCTCCTTGAGGTGATTCGCAAGAGCATCTCTGCGTGGAGCACGAACCGTGTACTGATGGAATATGTGCGTGCACACTGGCGAGACAAACGGCACTGTCACAGGTGCACCTGCCAGCAGCTCATCATATCTGGCTGCGAACCTTCTCCGTGCGGTGTTCCAGTTCTCCAGATGTCGCAGTTTCACTTTGAGGATTGCTGCCTGCAGTGTGTCGAGTCTGCTGTTCACGCCAAGGATCTCATGATGGTATTTCACTTTCGAGCCGTGAACGACGATCATGCGCAGCCTCTCGTTCAACGCTGGATCATTGCAGACCACCATGCCTGCATCGCCAAATGCACCGAGGTTCTTGCTCGGGAAGAAGCTGATGCAGGAAACATCGCCGAACGTGCACACCTTCCTCCCCTTGTATGAAGCACCCAGTGCCTGTGCTGAATCTTCGATCACTTTCAGGCCATGCTTCTGCGCAATCTCCATGATCGGCTCCATGTTGGCGGCCTGTCCATAGAGGTGCACGGGTAGGATAGCTTTCGTCCTCGGAGTAATTGCCGCCTCAATGCAAGCGGAATCGATGTTGTATGTCTTCGGATCAATATCAACATAGACAGGCTTCGCACCAAGCAGGACAATGGTTTCGGTGGTCGCAACAAACGTAAATGGTGTGGTAATCACCTCATCACCCGATCCGATGCCTAGAGCCATCAAAGCGATTTGCAGTGCATCAGTGCCGGAGGCACAACCGACCGCGTACTTGGCTCCAAGATAGCCGGCGATCTGACACTCAAGCTCGCCCACTTCTTTCCCGAGAATGAACTGTCCGGAATCGATGATCCTATGCACTGCTGCATCAACGTCGGATTTGATCTTCTGATATTGACCAACAACATCTACCATGTGAAGTTTCATGTTTATCGTATCCTGTTGTCATGTTTGGCTGTGATTCGGTCCCAATCCTGATGGCAGTTCACCCAACTCATCCCCGTCAACGACCTTTGCCCAGCAGCATGTGGGATGCAGTGTTGAAGAGAATCTTCATGTCCATACGCAAGGACATGTTCTCGATGTAGTACAAGTCGAATTGCACTTTCTTTTTCACATCATCAATCGACTCGTCGTATTGACCCTTCACCTGTGCCCAACCCGTCACGCCTGGCCGCACCTTCAAGCGTCGCGCGTACAACGGAATCTCCTTTGAAAGACTCTCAGCAAATATAGGGCGCTCCGGACGCGGCCCTACGAGGCTCATGTTACCGTTCAAGATATTAATCATTTGTGGAACCTCGTCAAGATGGAGTTTCCTCAACCATTTGCCAACCCGAGTGACGCGGGGATCCTTCTTATGTGCCCATTGCGGGCCAGCCTTCTCGGCATCCTCCCGCATCGAGCGGAACTTAATGATGTTGAAACGTTCGCCATCCTTACCAACGCGCTCTTGCTTGTAAAACACAGAACCGGGCGACTCCAGCTTCACGAAGGCTGCAATCAGCAGCCACACGGGCATTCCAATAATGAGAATCAGCGATGAGACAACGATATCGAGCATACGTTTTACGCTCTCTTCCCATGGAGTCATCAGCTGTGGGCTGATTGCGATGAGAGGAAAACCATAAATGGCATTCGTTCGAGCTTGACCGCTGATGATGTCATACAGATCGGGGATAATCTTCATCCCGACTTTGTGCGAATTACATTTAGCGATGATCTCAAGCAATCTGCCATGATCAGAAGAGTCAAGTGCTATCAGAACTTCTCGAATATTCCGAGCGGGAATGAGATCGTGAAGATCGTCGAGTTTGCCGAGCATTCTCGGTTCGACACCATTCTTGACGCCTCGATCAGTTCCAACACTCACAAACCCAATCACGCGATAGCCGAG
>CAYHRX010000236.1:0-5687 GCA_964359075.1 uncultured Chitinophagales bacterium | reverse complement strand
CTCGGAACACAAATCGCAATACCGGCGCAGCCCCGAGGACTTGCTGGCTACACCGTTGAACGCAAAGAACTCAAAGCGAGGGATTGGGCCACCATTGCGACAGTCAAAGGTCCTGACTCTGTCGCGGCCTTCGCATCAGCATTGCGGCGCGCTGCCCGGTTGTTGCCTCATCTCCCGGTTCCAGCGCAGGAGGCAGTTTCACGACTGTGGGAACGCGCAGCAAAGTTTGGCCGACTTGACTCACTCGGTTACTGGGGAACGCTGCCACATGTGCAGGTCGCACTCGGCGGAATGCTCGTTGATACAACCTGCAACATCGGCACCGGGTACGAATACCGTGTTACACAAATCCTCGTGGATGGCAAAGGAGGAAGGAGTATGCGGTCACGTCCCGTCCGCGTTCCCGGTCCGCCCATGGTGGGGATGTTGCGCCTTCAACAGGCCATCGGCGGCGGTGATGGCGCATACCTGCAATGGTTTCTAGTAGGAGACACTCCGCCGGCGGCGCTCATCGCATTCCGCAGTACAGCGTCAGGTGATTTTGAGAGAGTCAATCTGCCAGTCGGCATGCAGCGGACGGGTGACACAACATTTGTTGCCATACGCGATACCGGCTCCGCTGAGTTCGCGGTCTCTCGGTACTACATTTTCCCGATAGACCTCTTCGGCAACGCAGGCTTGAAGTCGGAAACCGCGCTGGTGGCGGGATATGACTTTGCAACTGCGGCACTCGTGCAGGACTTCCGTGCGGAAAGCATGGATTCGCTTGGAGGTGTCAGGCTCCAGTGGTCTGTTGCGCAGCCCGAATTCATACGCAGTATCCAGATTCATCGAAGCACCACATGGGAAAAAGGTTTCGACCAGATCGCCGAGGTGCCTCCAACGGACAACGAGTATGTCGATCAATCCGCAAAGCCCATGCAGGAGTACTTCTACCGCATTATTGCGGTCGGGCTGCTTGGGGAGACGTCACAGCCGAGCGCCCGTGTCTACGGCATGTTCAAATCAAGTCAGCCTCCGCTTCCGCCATCTGACTTGCGCGCAGAACCACTGCGCAATGGAGTGCGGCTGCGCTGGCAGTCGCAAGATGAGTTCACAAAAGGGTACTACGTGTACAGAACAAGCGGTCAGAGCGATTCATTGGAAGAGCTCACGGCGTTGATTCCAAACACGGGGCGTGAGATTGTCTTTGTCGATTCCAGTAAGAGCCTGTTGGGAAGGAATGTCTACGCCTACGCAGTCAAATCGGAGAACACCAGTCACGTGCTGAGCGGCTTCTCCGATACTGTGTTCGTCCGTCCGTTGATCCCCACTAAGGCCATTGCCCCACTCGACCTCATGCATTCCGTCGAGGGGAGAGAGATCCGAATCTACTGGCGGGACATGACGGAATTGGATGAAGCCATCCAGGGCTATTACATCTTCCGGCGGGAGCTTCCTGCAGGCAAGGGGAAGGTGCCTGAGTTTCGCAAGCTGACAGATTCGGTTCTCACGTTCAACTACTTTGCTGACACCACAGTGCAAGAAGGGAGGAAGTACCAGTACGCCGTTCAGTCTGTGGACTTCTTCGGTGGTGTGAGCAGGTTGACAGAGACGTCGAGATTGGAAATCGCAGCGCCGGGTCTGGTGCCTCCATCAGGTCTGAAGGCTTTCGTCACACCAGCCGGAATATCACTGCGGTGGGATGCGGCTGCGCAGGAGAATATCGCCAGCTGCAGGCTCTACCGGTACGAACGAGGGAAGAAAGCAGTGAAGTTGGTGGAAGTGAAGCCGGGCATCATGGAATGGACGGACAAGAAAGCAGAGAGGGGAAAGCTGTATTTCTACTACGTCACTACTCTGAACAACAGAAATGCTGAAAGCATCCCGGGGGACGAAGTAAGCGCGAGGCGGTGAGACGTTGCCTCACATACTTTGGGTACACGAAGGGAAAAATACGAGACGGTGTTCGGTGAGATATGCAACAGGATCCTGGCGATCACATCGGGGACCCATTTGCACTTACTGGACTGTGGAGTATTTGAATGCAACTGTCCCGCCGTTCGATAGAGAATCCCAACAGTCCTGTTCCTCGCTAGTGATGTCACATTGCCCTCCAGAACGGCGAGAAGAACATACCACGAAAGCAAGTTCTCAATGGGGTTAATCTCAGACCGATTCTTGTCGTCTCTTTCGCACAAGTTGTTCGTAGACTTCCCGCTCGCCTAACACGACGGGCAACATTTGTTGCTCCGCGCGCTCCCTATCTTGCATCGCCAGCATAACGAACTCCCGTGAACCCTTGTGAGTATATACCTCGGGCACCGGATGATAGATGCACTCCAATATTGATGAGGCAACATCCTCCGCGGATTTGACACCCTCGATCGACGGAAGTGCGATTCCACGTTCTTCAGCGATGCGTTTGATATGGTCTCCTGACTGGGAGAAGAACTCACGCATCGAGCCGCCTTCCGTCATGTTCGCCCATTCAGTTGTCACTCCTGCCGGGCAAACAACGGTCGCTTGAATGTTCGTCTCTGCTAGCTCTTGTCTTAGAGCATATGTAAAGCCGACACAGGCGTGTTTTGCTGCAACATACGCACTGTTGTAGGGATAGCCGAGCTTTCCAGCCATACTCGCAACATTGATGATATGCCCATTGCCCTGTCGCTTCATGAATGCAAGTGCTGGTCGCGTGGTGTACCAAAGGGAGAAAACATTTACCGCAAACATGCTCTGAACCATCTCGTCTGTCGTATCTTCCACGCTGGCAAAATGACCACGGCCCGCGTTGTTTACAAGGATGTCAATGCGTCCAAATTCTTCGGCCGCCCGGCGGATGAGATACTCTGCATCGGATCGCTTTGAGACATCACAGGGGACAACCAAGCATGTCTTACCCAAAGCTCTAATCCGCCCAGCAGTATAATCCAGCCTATCTGTGCGACGCGCTGCCAGAACTACCGATAATGCTTCTTTTGCTAGCAACACCGCGAGAGCAGCACCAATTCCGGAGGAAGCTCCGGTCACGATAGCAGTCTTGTTTTCAAGCATGTTTGTTCTCTTCATTGTGAAGATGAATAGGATTCCGGCGGTGCCTATTTTTAACTCAGTGTATTCTCAACACACATGCCGAAAGCCGCATCGAACACAAGTGAAAATACGCAAGAGGAGGGCAAAGTCCAATTGTGCAGGAGACCGGAAGAAGACCAAACAGCTAGGTCTTCTGACCACATCAGAGAGGCTCGATTTCGCCTCGATTGTAGCAGAATTAGTAGATGTCTGCGAATACACTTGACATCAACGATTGGATTCGTTATCTTGGTCACAGCGTTCTTGATGCATTTCTATTAGCTGTGGCAAATGTCACACAATGGGGGAATAGGGATGGGGGCCTCGGATTCTGCTGCTGGCTATTCTGATTGGAAGAACTCGGATCCTGCGAGGGGCTTCAGTAGTGCGGGCACATCTCATCTTATTCGTTCTGCAGAAAAACTCGCCGCTTCAGGACGCTACGGCTTCGCCATTGAACAACTCTCAGCGGCACAACGGCTGAACCCTGAAAACCGCTACATTCAAGCAATCATCGACAGAGTACGGCTCGTCCAAAACTCCTCCCGTGATGCCAGTGCTTTGGAGGGCAAGCAAACCGAAGGCGATCGCTGGCTCTCAGTAACAGTTGGCAGCCAATTCGCCGATGGTATCAAACACCCTGTCAACGATCAGATACTGACTCCCGAAGATATCCACACGAAGATACGATTCCTCACGAACATGGCAGATCGGTTTCTTGAAAGCGGGGCCTCGGAGAAGGCATTTGAGTCCCTCATGAAGGCATACCTCCTCGATCCACTAAGTCCCTACGTCATAGCGAGTGAGAAGACCATCCTGCCTGCATGGGAATCGACAAAGAACAATTCGCCAAGAAGTAGCCTACACAAAGAAGGTACATCGTTGTCAGACAAGTATCATGATATGTCAAACACAGGATTAATGAATATGTCACGCTCGACGCCAGGATTGAATTCGCCGCCAGATCATCACTCATCACAACCTGGACCTCTGCCACAATCCGGAGATGACCAGTTGCGAGTGGAATTGCTTCGGCAACAAAAGGAGCAAGAACGTCAAGAGAAAGAGCGGGCTGTCTGGCGTGAAGCTTCCAGACCGCCCAAGGTATTCGGTGAGGACGACACGCTCAATGGTGCTTCCGAACAACAGCAGACTCCGGAAAAACCTAAGCAACAGCCTACGGGTTTGTTCTCCAGATTGAGGTTAGGCAAGTTTCTCGAATAGCTTGCGACGCAACTTGAGCTTCAGGAGGGTGTTCCCTAGCCTTGGGGATACCCTTCTTGCGTTTGAAGCGCATAAGAGTTTCTCTCCTTTCGCTCAACGCTGGATTTAGTCAGCAACATTTCTGTTGTTTGACCGTATGTTGCAGAGTATCAACTCAGCAGCAATCCATCACAAACCCTTCTGTCATCCTGGGGCATGAGCAAGCACTCCTTTATTCTTATCCTACTTCTCTTCGCGCTTGCAACACATCCGGGTTTCGGCAGACACCGCTACCAGTTGAAGGGACATGTAAGAGATGCGCAGACTCTTGCACCATTATCTGCAGCCAACATCAGGGTATTGGGGACCTCTCGCGGCACGGTCATTAATGTGGATGGCGCGTTCGTTCTCCTGATAGATTCCGGTTATTGCAGCCTGGCTGTGACAAGCCTCGGATACAAGTCGGACTCCATTTCAATGAGCTTGTCTTCTGACACGACGCACGATTTCTTCCTCGTTCCGTCCGAGATCCTGTTCCCGGAGATTGTTGTTACTTCTGAGGATCCTGCGATTGGAATAGTCCAGCGGGCAATTGAAAACAAGCGCATCTGGATCGAGAAGCTTCATTCATTTGAGATGGACGCGTTCACTCGACAGGTACTGATGCGGGATTCTTCCATCGCCGGGATAACGGAAGCCTTTACGAAAGGGTATTGGCAACAAAACGACACTCTGCGCGAAATCATCAGACAACGACGGCAGACCCAGAACATCCAGATGCAGTTCAACTTCGCATCTGTTGGCCGCATTCTCAACTTCAATGACGACGTCATCCGATTCCTTGGCTATTCGTTCGTCGGTCCCACTGCTCAAGAAGCATTGGACTACTACAACTACAAATTGATCCGGACCAGATCAAGCTATGGCCGGGAAATCTACGACATCCTGGTTATCCCTCGTTCCAGAACCACTCCGCTGTTTGATGGAACCATCAGTATCGCAGACAGTTCCTTTGCGCTGATGGGAGTGGATGTTCAGCCAAACGAGGCTTTTCAAATCCCATTTGTCACACAAAAGCATCTACGCTATCAACAGCAGTTTGGCCTATATGACGAGCAGTTTTGGCTTCCGGCTGACATACGAATTGATGGCAAGTTCAAGGTCGGTGCAATGGGATTTTCCCTCCCTCTGATTTCCTTCAATCAAACTTCCGTCATATCCGATTACTCCATTAACGGTCCAATCCCCGACAGCATTTTTCACAAGCCGCGGCTTCAGATTGACTCCTCCGCAGCTACTGTGGATTCGATCTTCTGGAGCAAGACAATCGTCCTTCCGCTGAGCGATGAGGAGCTGAACGCATACCGTACGCTGGACAGTACCCAGACACTTGAGGTTCAGTTCAGACCGGGCGGTATCTCCGCGCAACT
>CAYHRX010000235.1:0-5694 GCA_964359075.1 uncultured Chitinophagales bacterium | reverse complement strand
ACCATCGCATGCGCCGCCCAACGGTGCATGTTGCGCAGAAACTGTCCCGACGAGACCACAAACTGCAGATCTTTCATATCCGAGTATGCCTGCGGTATCGAAGGACGATAATAGAGCATGAGCAACGCGCCGGTAACTGTAAGAACAATGAACAAACCAACCGACAATCCACCAAGCCCCCATGTGTATGTGAACTTGACAGAACGCTTTCTTACTTTTGTGGGGTGGATATGAAGGAAGAAATTATAGAAGACAGTCTCCGCGCGTGTACGGTTGGATTCGGGAAGCCCGTGCCGGAACATCGATCGCCACACTTGAGACTCGAACATCCGTTCAAGAAAGTTCTTCATCGTTAGTCCCCGAATGCTTCAGTCGTTTCATCCAGTTCTGCGCGGACGTTTTCGATCGCAGCTATGACCAGCGGGAAATAGCGGTCAAGCCCACAATCCACCTGTGCTCGAACCATGCACTTCCCCTCAGGTGATTGGTGCTTGCAATGAGCGCATACATTATTCCGCAACGCTTCAAGATATGGTTCAAGACTATCGCTTTGGACCGACAAAACAGTTTCCACAATTCTGGGAAAATGAGACCTAAGCCCGCACGCATCATCATCACTCAGCAGGCAGTTGCCATGACCGTCGCTGTCGATACATTTTGCGCAGACGGTTCGTTGAACAGCTTGCCAGTACCAATCCAGGCTCTCCATTATTCACTCCAACTGTCAAACTTTAAGAATTAGATCCTGACTAACAGTATTCCTCTTGTCCACAACCAGGTGTCCCTTGTCTTCCAGCACAATTGAATATCTCGGCAGGGCTCCTGGAGCCGGACCTGCTATGACATTCCCTTGTGTGTCGAACTTGCTACCGTGACAAGGGCAGACAATGACGCTCTCGTCGGATTTCCAGTTTGTTATGCAGCCAAGATGCGTGCAGATCGCCGACATGGCATAGAAGTATCCCTCCGTTGCCCTGACAACATATGATTTCTGATTCGCGATAAGCGTTACTGATTCGGGTGGAAAATCCTGCACCAACCCCGCTTTGAACCTCAGCGACGGTTCATGCAGGACGTTGGGAGAGAGATATTGTACTGTCAATACCGCGCTTCCAACACCCACAACACCTATGGCACCACCACCGACGATCTCGAGAAAATACCGGCGTGACATCGGGACCGCGTTCTGCTCGTTCGTTTTGTTTCCCTCATCCATGATCAACTCCGATTTTTTGTGTTTCATGTTCTACACAGGAATCGTCTCCGACACATAGTATCCTTCCATGGTGATACATCCGACAGGACACCGCAATGCACAGAGACCGCATCGGATGCACATATCTTCATCCTTGATCATCACCGCGCCGACAGTTGCTTCGGTTTCCCCCCTGAGCACAATGTCATATTCTTCTTCCAACTGCGACGTAAGTGTTTCTTCAGCATCAACCCTGTCGAGTGTAACAAGTTCGATGCAGTTTTCCGGACATATATCAACACATCCGCCGCAGAGGATACATTCCGTTCCAGTGTCGTCGCCCGTGACTTCAAAGATCGTGTTCTCCCAACAGTGCAGGCAGCGTGAGGCCTCACAACGTGCTTGCACTTCTGTGTAACCTAATTCCACCTGCGCAACACCGATCCGCCGGTCAATTGGAAGTGTGGGAACAGGAACACGTTTCAACTTTTCATATCCCCACGTTCTCTTGTATTCGCGGGTCTTGTGAACAACGATCTCGGCTTCTCTTTCTTGAAGCGCAAGCCCAACCTCTCGAACATCTCCTCCCGCCAAATACTTGTGGATGGAACGAGCCGCTTTCTTTCCGTTCGCGACTGCATCAATCGCATTGCGGGGTCCGAAGGAAACATCCCCGCCCGAATAGACGCCGGGTGCCGTCGTCGCAAGCGTTGCAGGATCAACCTTGATCGTGTTGCGTGCGGTGATCTCGATGCCGTCTTCCGGACAAATCCACGAGAGATCCGATGTTTGTCCGATTGCCATAATCACCGTATCGGCATCCATAACTTCTTCAGTTCCCGGAGCAAACTTTGGATTGAAACGTCCCGTGTCATCGAAGACCGAAACGCAGTGAATGGTTTCGAAGGCCGCTACTTTCCCATCTCTCCCCAGGATTTTGCTTGGTCCCTTTCGTACATGGACTTGGATGCGCTCCTCCACCGCTTGTTCGATTTCATCCTTGGCGGCGGGCATCTCATGCCAGTCTTCGAGACAAACCATGTGTACCTCTTTCGCGCCAAATCGGACTGCGGAGCGGGCGACGTCCAGTGCTTCGGCAAGTTCCGTCACGTGTCCAACCTCTACCCGTTCCTGGCGTGCTGCCACGCGCGCCGCATCAATGGCAACATTGCCACCGCCAATCACGATGACTTTGCTGCCCAGCTCGACACGATATCCCAGGTTGGCATTGAGAAGAAAATCAACAGCGCGGAACACACCATCAAGCTCCACACCTTCTATCCGTAAGTCACGACTCTTGTGTGCACCGATGGCGATGAACGCTGCTTGGTATCCATGCCGTTTCAAATCGCCAAGCTGAAAATCGCGGCCAATTGCAGAGTTGAGATGCAACTCCACACCGAGACTTAGAATGGCGTTGATTTCCAGACGAATCAGCTCTCGGGGAAGACGATATTCAGGCACTCCGAGGCGCAACATCCCGCCGGCAACCGGCTGCGCCTCAAACACAGTCACCTCATAGCCGAGGAGTGCGAGGTCGTGAGCGCACGACATGCCTGCCGGGCCCGCGCCAATGACCGCCACCTTGATGCCGTTCTTTCGGACGCTCTTGCCGAATACTTCCTTGAGCTTCTCGAGGTCAACCATACTTTCAACGCCAAAGCGTTCACATACAAACCGCTTCAACGCGCGGATACTGATAGGCTCGTCGAGCATTGTGCGGCGGCAGGCAACCTCGCACGGCGCTGCACAAATGCGTCCGCAGATTGAGGCGAACGGGTTCGGTCGACGTGCTACATGGTAGGCTTCCCGATACTTTCCCTCGGCAATAAGCGAGACGTACCGGCCCGCCTCCGTGTGGACGGGACAGGCAACCATACAGGGGAAGTTCGAGTCAAGCCAGTCGAGGTTGAGGAGTTTGAGCTGATCAGACATCTTTGCACATCACTCGGTTCGGTTGCCCTTCCATGATGCGAGAAAGAGAACGAGCAACACTGCAACTCCGGCAAGAGCCGTAGCACCACCAATGACCGAGAGAGCATTGAGGTGGACAATCAACCTAAACCTCTCCAGCGCTTCTCCAGTAGAGCGGGTCTCATTCAGGAAGAGCATCATCCCAAGTGCAAGCGAGAGCCAACTCGCCACCTCACCATGTTTTTCTTCTGAGCTACCATCGCCGTCTTTCATTCTCACATCAGGGGGTCACCGAAGTGGGACTATTCATGGGATTGATCTATTTTTTCAGCTCGAAATTTACATCCACAGCGCCGGATTCTGGAACAGTGATTTCCTTGGACTCGCCCTTCAGCTTTTCATGCCAGATTGAGAGTATATATTTTCCAGCAGGAACGTTCTTGATGGACAAGGAACCATCTTTTCCGCTGACGGCGTAATATGGGGTCTTGAGAACCACAATGAATGCTTCCATCTCAGGATGAACGTTGCACAACATGACGGAAACACAGCCTGGATCCTTAAAGGTGTAAGAGCGTTTTTTCCCCTTGGGCCATGTCCCAAGATTGAATTTCTCGGCACACTTGTCAGGCGTGAACACATTATGCAGCACATCATCGCTGTTCAAATAATCTACCGTAGTGCCGGCCAGAATGGGAAGGACATGGGGAATGAATGTCAGATTCTTCTGATCCATGATCGCCGGGTCATCAGGTGGATCGAATTTCTTCCCAGGAATCTCCTCGATATAGATAACGGCGTTTGCATTGTTTTTCGCTCCGACTGCTTTTACCTTGCCTTTGATGTCTCCGGCAAAGGAGGATCTACCGCACAACAGCACAAGAGCAAACACAACGCTTGAACAAAGAAATTTTTTCATGAGAGTGTTCTCCGATTATTCCTTTAGAAATTTCACAAGTGATAGGACAAAACAAGATAGAGGATGTGCGCAGAATACCCCGGCTGTCTCGCTCCGAGAAACACTGCGCCCGCTGTACCTGGGTCAACAGGAAGCATATATGGCTCCATCGCGTCCTGGTTGAAGTACGACTCGGTGTAACCCTCAAAGCGGTATTCAAGTCGTGGAGTGAATTGTTCAGTGAGCCTATAACCGATTGAAGCTCGCAATTGACGAAGGATACTTCTCGTATCCGGATAGTCTCGCGCAGTCGTGACAAGAAACCGCGGGTCTGCCGGATTACCAAGCGCTCTCGTCGCTACGGTACCCTTTGCATCTGAGTAACTGAAGTCAAATGAGAAATCAATCTGGTCCGGCACTACAACCCAGTGCAGCCCAAGACCAACTGTGTTTGCCAAATCCTTCAGGTCACTGCTCCAGTCGTTATTCGTTGTGTCGTTCGCACGCGTCGTCCCTACTTGAGGCACCCGCTGTCTCGACTTCATTGCGTACTTGAAGTTTTCAGTTGTGTAGCTTGCATACAGCGCAATGTCATACGTCGGACTGAACGAGACATCAAATGATAGGTTGTTCGAGTTGTTCTTGCTCAGGCCGTATGCAGACTCCTTGAAGTCATCATTTGCCAAACCAAACGATCCAGTCAAGGAAAGATTATCGAGTGGTGTAACCTGCGCGAGGATGTTCGCCCGGTTCCTGTCTCGAGTCGCAAGGTCGAATTTACGCAATTGCGGGAGTTGCCCCAGTGTTCCGGCAGGTTCTCCCGCGGGAAATGCTTCGTGTGCCACTTCTTCCCAATCATAATGAGGTGTCTTCTTGGCACCAACAGAGTACGAAGTTCTAAGGAGAAGCCACGAGCGAGGAGTGTAGTCTATCGAGGCTTTATAAATGTTCTCATTTGTCTTTTCCGCATCTCTGTGATTCCGATCCCAATCCTCTCGTTCATATCCCGCCTTCAATGAGACATCACTTATCGGGCGCACTGTCACATCAACCGAGAGATTCCTTTTCTTGTACCCGATCACAACATTGCGCCGCTGCACGTTTGGTCCGCCAGTGCTCATTGTGGGAATGCTGTTGTCTGTTTGCACGTAACCCGGAAAGATGAGACTTGGTGTTTGGTTGTTATAGTCGAAGGACCGGTAGCGTGCGCTGAACCATACCGAAGGAAAGAAGCGATTGGTCAACGTGAAATTGAGCAGCGTTGTACCGACCTTGCCATTGAGGCTCGCTGCCGGGAGTGTCGGGCGAGTTCTCACTGTATCGAGCAGCGTGTTGATGCTGTAGGGAATGAAGTTGTCGTTCTGTCTCCGCCAACCATAGGAGATGGTGGTCATCAATCGCGTATCGAAAGGAAGGTTCGCGGCTCCAGCAAAGCTCACGTTATTCGCTGTGTTGTTTGGATAGAGATCGATCCTGCCGCGTGAGCCTGCACCAATCGCGTCAATCTCGCGGAATGGATTATCCCACACAAGAACATCAACGTTGTTGTCGAAGATTGACGTTGAGTAGCCGAGCTGGACGTTCCAGTCCTTCGCAGCATATTCGAAGTTTGCCCTTGCTTCTTGTGTGCGATATTCCGTCGGCTCGATAAGTTCGACAGGATTGAAACCAAACGCTCCTCCGTAAG
>CAYHRX010000234.1:0-5702 GCA_964359075.1 uncultured Chitinophagales bacterium | reverse complement strand
ACGCCCACGGAGCGAAGGATCCTCACATTGATTGCCGAGCAGAAGACAACCAAGACGATTGCAGACGAGTTCTTCATCAGCTACAAGACGGTGGAGAAGCATCGGAGCAATATCTGCTCGAAGCTGGGATTGCGCGGCGCGTACGCTCTCCTCAAGTTCGCCCTGGAGAACAAGAACAAGCTCTAACGTAGGGCGAGATTCACCCCGTCCAGCCGAATCAAAGCCTGACCCTCAGGCATCGTCTGCTCACCTCCTGAGGCTGTCTAATAAGGTCCAAGACCTTAGTCATTGCGAGCGAAGCGAAGCAATCTCTTACTCGAATACCAGCCCCAAAGCGGGATTGCTTCGTCGCTCCGCTCCTCACAATGACTCATTACTTACTTTTTGGACAGCCTCTACCCGGAAATACATGGAACCATGTACTCAACATGGGGATACCATGTATTGAGTGTCCCCACCCTCAAGTGTTATACTGTTCTCAGACACTACCAACAGATACAATGCGAATCCTCATCGCTGAAGACAATGTCGCAACACGGGAGATCATCAAGAGCATTGTCTCCCAATTCACCACGGAGGTCATTGAGACAAAGGATGGCCAGGAAGCAGTTGAAGCGTACGCGCACCATCGTCCTGATTGGGTTCTGATGGATTTCGAGATGCCCAAGCTCGACGGCGTCGCGGCGACAGAGTGCATCCTTGCATTGGACCCTAACGCTCGCATCGTGATGGTCACGGCATTCCGGGATCGACAGGTTGAGAAGCGGGCAATGGCGGCCGGTGCATTGGCGTATGTGGTCAAGGATGACCTGATGGGTCTGCCAGCTTTCCTTGCGAGAACATCACAATCATCAAACACACTAAGAGGAGGTAACTCATGAATAGAGCGATTGGTTTCTCGAGGGTCTCACGCTCGACGTTGGGCTTCGCTGTCTGCCTGTTGGTGGCGTTCCATGCGGAGCTGTTTGGGCAGCAGACTGATCATCTTGCTGGAGTCAAGGACCTTATCTTCTCAAGCGAGCTCGCTGTTGTGTGGAGTGACCCTGCGCCAGTATCGGGAACATGGAACAGCAGCCAGAAGATCTACAACCTTGGTTCACCGTTCTTGCTACCGGCACCCAAGCGGCGAGAGACGGGGACCATGGGGATGGGCGGGAACCGACATGTTGATGTAGCTGCTGGCAATTTCAATGGAGATCGCTACAATGACATGGTGAGTGCGTGGGAAGGGCCCAATAATAGAGTGAATCTTCTCGTGCCACAAATCAATCCCCTGACGTTGACCTGGGATAGCGCGACTGCCTGGCGCTCCACAATCGATGTTCCGCTTGCTTCGTTCAACACTTCACCGCACGTGCGGGTGAAGACGGGCGACTTTGATGGAGATCGGTTGGATGAGTTCGTGGTTGCCTTTCACGGGTCTGACCTGCGTATCCACTTACAAGTTTATGATACTGACAGTTCGATAGTCCCACAACCACGGGCTGCAATCTCCGACGAGCGTTTGTCTACCTTCAGCTCCAATTTGACGGTGTTTGACATCGCCACGTCAGACCTTGATGGCGATGGCAATGATGAAATCATCCTCGCAGCATTCGACTCAGCGGGTGTCACGCCAGGTCGATGGGGTCTCTACGTCAAGATCTACGACGTGACGGGCGCCGGCAGTACAACCCTTGTTCCAAAGGCGAAAAAGGAATTTTACAGTCAGCAGTACACTGTCGGCAGCATTGCGATTTCCGTGAGAGGTGGAAACTTCGATGTCAATCCCAAGTTCAAGGAGATTGCTGTGGGGTATAGTTTCCTGCAATCGGCGGCCGGGCCGAACATCTATGTCAACACGCTCCGTGCAAGTTCAAACCTTGACACACTCTACTTCAACCCCATAAACCGGGCAACGGCTCAATACAATCCGGACATCAGCTATCGTACCGCTCTTGGTGTTGGAGACCTGAATCTTAATGGCCGTGATGAAATCGTTCTCGGGTTCGGCGATCGGTTCTACGTTTACGCCGTCGACAGTACACTCACACCTCAACTGAAAAGAACCCAGTTCCTGAATTTCCAGGCCAGTTCCAATTATACTGTGACTCACAATTTCATTGCAGTCGAGGATATGGATAGGGACAGCAAAGATGAGATTGTCGTATGTACAAGCCTTTTCGAGAATGGCGCTGACATAACGTTTCACTTGTGGGTGTATTCGGCAGACAGTCTGCTTAGCAATCTTACTCTGAAAGCACAGCGTCAATATGACGAGCCCGTACCGAATACCGGCGGGCAATCTGATCGCCACTATGCCATTACCCTTGGCGACTTTGACGGTGATCGAATTCGCTTGGGTCCTCCACGGCGCTACCAGGTCTCACAAATGATTCAGCCGATGGTGATTCTCAACGCTCCACCAATTCACTTTGATGTCTTCAACGATACGACGTTTGATGTATGTCGTTCATACAACGGCAACCCGCCACTGTTCTACTCACGGTTCAGGAAACTTAATACCACCACTGTGGAGATGACTTCTGAGGTGTCTCACGCGTGGGGTGTAGGACTTGCGTTTCAGGAGAGCTCGGCAGTGTTCGGTCTTGGCATCAAGAAGACGTTGACCGCAACCTACGGCGAACAATACAAGAACATCAGTGGAACCAGCCAGACCGTAACGGTACAGGTTCAGGTTGATGCACGCGAGGACGATAGGATATACGCCACCGTGTGTGACTATGACATCTATGAGTACCCGTATTATGTGTCGGATACGTTGATGGGGTATATCGTCTCGTTGCTCCCGTTGCTGTCGGAGCACCGTTGGTTCCCCAGCAAGAGCTGGAGTGCTGCAACGTATCAACCCGATCATGAGGTAAGCAACATTTTTTCCTATAAGCGGTACCCCACACTTCAGACCAATCCAGCGATCGCTCAGTTTATCAAGGGTTCGTATGGCACAAGCTTTGTCCTTGACAATAGTTCGAGCTATGATTGGAGTCTGCTGTATCAAGACTTCGTTACCGGCGGCGCATCGACAACCCGCAAAGCGAATGTTGCGCTTAGTTTCGAAGCAGAAGTGTGGGGGATAAAGGTGGGAGTGAGCGGAACGTACGATTACAACGCGACGTACACGCATACAACGTCAGTCACGAATCAATTGGAACTGAGTTTCCACCTCGATGCGATTAACATGACCATCGGTGAAACGCGGTACACTGTGACACCGTATGCATACTGGAGCAAGAATGGTGCTCTGGTTCTTGACTTTGCTGCAAGACCTGAAGTGGCTTTTCCGGGATTTCCGCGAACGTGGTGGCAAACCCGGTATGGCGATCTTCCAGATCCGGCGTTCATTCTTCCATGGCGTCTCGATCCGGAGAAAGGATTCCCTGTTCAGGAGAACGCGAAACGATTTCAAGCGAAAGACATCGCCTTCAGTCGCGACAGCCCGGCCGTCGGCGATACGATCACCATCAGCACCAGGGTTCAGAACTACAGTCTCGTGAATACTCCATTCCCGGTACCTGTCATCTTCTCTCTTGGCGATCCGGATTCCGGTGGTACCCAGCTTCTCGACGTGAACGGTGCAGGAACGTTCTTTACGCGCACTGCGCTTGGCTCACGGGAGATAGACACGGTGTCCATGCGGTGGAGAGTGCCTTCGGGCCTGCCTCAATATCCAAGAATCTATGCCAAGCTCAATCCGGCAAATGCCTTTGCTGAAATCCATCGCAACAACAACAAGGCGTTCAACGTCCTTGGCGGGATTCCATTCTCCACGGGAGTTGGAGATGGGGGAAAGGGAAATGGACAGGTTCCAGAGGAATTCGTTCTGTACCCCGCGTATCCGAACCCGTTCAATCCAAGTACAAAAATAGGATTCAGGATTCAGGGTTCAGAGTTCACGACGCTTAAGGTGTACGATCTCTTGGGGAGGGAAGTGAGAACATTGGTCAATGAACGACTTCAACCCGGAAGCTACGAGACGATTCTTGATGCAAGTGGCCTGGCAAGCGGGGTGTACTTTTATCAACTTCGATCGGGGGAAGCTACCCGGACGAGCAAGCTTCTTCTTCTGCGTTAGGATTGGTGAAGCGTGAATCGCAATCCCGCCTCGACGAAAGCTGAGACGGGATTTCTGTTATCCTCGGATGGGTGTTGGTCAGACCATTCTATCTCCCCGGACGCAAAGCCGCAAGGCTGGTGAATGGTCAGCTTGGACCCGGAACGCATGAGGTGACGTGGGACGCGAAGGATGAGGCTGCAGGTGTGTACGTGTATCAGTTGAAGGCGGGAGAATACACCGCTGCGAGGAAGCTGGTCTTGATCAAGTGAGCGGCTATCGCTGCAAGTCCTTGCTTGCGGCATCAAGAGCGCTCACTTCATCAGAGGTCAATCTCCAGCCAAGTGCGCCCGCGTTTTCAGCCGCCTGGTCGGCGTTCTTCGCTCCGTGTATGGGAACCGCGCCTCCGCATATCACCCAATTGAGCGCAACCTGTGCGGGAGTCTTCCCGCCATACGATTGTCCGATCTCTTTGAGTAAGCCAATCAGCGGCTGGACTTTTGCCAGATACTCCATGCCGAAGCGCTCTCCTCGCTGGCCAGGCGGTGGATTCGACGGCGTGAACCGCCCTGTGAGCAGTCCTTGGGCAAGTGGACTGTATGCGAGCAAGCTGACTCCCAGTTCTTTGCATGCATCGAAGAGGCCGTCGCGCTCCGCAAGTCGATGGAACAAACTGTACTCCGCCTGAGCCGTTGCGAGAGGAGTATTCCGCTTTGAAAGCACCTTGTGCGCAAGTCGGAGTTGGTTGGCATTGTAGTTCGACACACCAACAGCCTTTGTTAACCCTGCCTCAACGGCGTCTGCAAGCGCATTCATCCATGTCTGTATGGGGACAAAACGGGAATGGAAATGAGTCTGGTAGAGATCGAACTGCTGAAGCGCCATCCGATTGAGCCCGTCACGCAATGAGCTCAGCAGATGTCTCTTCAGGAACCGTTTCCGCCAGGGAGGGAACTTGCTGGCGACGACAATGTTCGCCCCTGATTCCTTGATGAACTTTCCGAGAAGCGATTCGATCTCACCATGCCCGTAGGCTTCCGCGGTATCATAGAAGTTCAAGCCGCACCGCATGCTCGTCTGGAACGAAGCGCGCAGGTCGTCTTCTTTATAGTCACGTCCCGGACCGAACTGACCGGTGCTGTCCCATGTCCACGTGCCCAGCCCGAGCGGGATGACATGTACGTCGCTTCTGCCGAGACGGACAGGTTTCTCCTCAACTTTCATGCTGGACCTCTTCGAACTCACCCGTCTTCCGGTTCTTCCGGACGTTGTTCCAATGGAAGTATCGTCCATTCATGACGATGTACACGCCCGAGGGGAGTGTTTGCACGAATGCAAGGGCACTTCCCAAATTGAACAGTCCGTCCGAGCTGCCGAACTTGTAGGGAATCAACGCACCGGTGATAACGATGGTTTTATTTTCCACTGATTGTCCAAGGACACTCGCTGTCACTTCCATCGTATCAGTTCCGTGAGTGATGATGATCCTGCTTTCCTTCGCGTTCTTGCATTGCTCAACCTTGCATCTTCCCAGTGCGAGCATTTCAGGGACATGATGTACTCCTTATCGAACGTCCCGTCCGTAACGAAGATCATAATTGCCATCAGTTACAACTCCAAATTTTACGGAGCAAGATACACACCTTGAGTT
>CAYHRX010000233.1:0-5720 GCA_964359075.1 uncultured Chitinophagales bacterium | reverse complement strand
ATCCGGCCATCTTGTTCGTCAGCGGAACCACTGTCAACCTTCCCGGCGGTTTCATTAGCGAGGGAATCTATGTCACCACCAATAGCGGTCAAACATGGTATGGCAGCGACACCTGCAACGGCCCAATCATCACGATACACGGCGGCGAGCCGAGTGTGGCCATCGATAGGAATGGAAGATTCCTCCTTATCAGAAGAGGTTTCTCTCCGGGACTGTATTCCCACTATTCCACAGACAATGGCATCAACTGGTCCGTGCAGTACCGGATTACGCAAGACGATCTGGTGAGAGGTGTCATCGCCAGCGATGTGAACCCGCAGAGTGCATATTACGGGAGAGCGTACGCGGTGTGGGTGAGGTTTGCCTCTTCAATCCCGGTGGTGTTCTCATACACAGACAACGGAGCAGTGTCGTGGACTACACCGGCACAGATCAACAACCCACCGCCGCAACGGGGCTCAAGGGGAGGAAAGATCGCGATGGGTCCCAACGCAAGCGTGAATGTGTGCTGGGCAGCGGTTATCAACACGTCACCATTCACAGAAGACTTCGTCGGGTTTGCAGTATCAACGAACGGCGGATCGACCTGGACGGTACGAGAGAACGCCTACGACATGAATGGCATCGCCGGCTCGTTTCCTCAGAAAGGAAACATCAGAGTGAACGGTGAGCCGCGCCTTGATGTCGACAGGTCTGGCGGGCTACGAAACGGCTGGATCTATATCGTCACAACGGAGAGGTTTCTTGCCCCCGCCGGGAATGACCCGGACCTCATCGTGCATCGTTCCGCCGATGGCGGCGCAACGTGGTCGTCGGGCGTCCGTGTGAACCAGGACGCACTCAATAATGGAAAGTACCAGTACTTTCCCACCCTCCACGTCGACAACGGCGGCGGTGTGAACATCCTGTACTACGACGACCGAAGCACGACAGCAGACTCGGCGTCTGTCTACCTCTCCCGTTCGACGGACGGGGGAACCACATGGCGTGACTTCAGGATTAGCAGCCGCAACTTCATGCCCCAACCGATTGCCGGGCTTGGTCAAGGTTATCAGGGTGACAACATTGCACTGACTTCGGTTGGCGATACGCTTTGGGCTGTGTGGATGAATAACCTGACGGGGATCTACCAGCTCTGGGCAAGTCCGATCCGCATCTCATCTCTCGTTGCGGTTGAAGACCGCAGCGGCACACATCCATCCGTCTTCAACCTGAAGCAGAACTATCCCAACCCGTTCAACCCGTCAACAACCATTGAGTACGAACTGCCTGCACGACGTCAGGTCACTTTGCAAGTGTTTGATGTTTTCGGAAGAGAGGTTGCAACCCTCGTGAACGGAGAGCAGGAGGCAGGGGCACATAGCGTTGAATTCAACACCGGACGTGTAAGTCTCGCTAGCGGAATTTATCTCTATCGGATATCGTCGGGCGGATCAACCATGAGCAAGAAGATGCTGCTGTTGAAGTGAAGGCCGCGAAGGTCCTTCATCCGGTTGCGGCGTTATCGCAGGAGTATCAGCTTTCTCGTTTCAGTGAACGATCCCACACGCAATCTGCAGAAATACACGCCGCTTGCCGCGCTGCCCGCATCCCACTGCACCGTGTAGGTTCCCGGTTGCTTCACTTCGTTCACCAGCGTCGCCAGTTCCTGTCCCAGCACGTCGTACACTCGTAGGGACGTTACATGTAACGTCCCTACACTCGATGGTAAGGAGTATCGAATTGTTGTTGTTGGGTTAAAGGGGTTCGGGTAGTTCTGATAGAGCGTGGACACGACAGGCGCACCAGCATGTTCTTCGTCCACGCCAACAATTCCCGTGTTGTACTTCAGCAGTGTACCCTCCACGCCCACCATGAACCCGTGAAGCGAATCCACAAACACCACATCGTAGACTGCACTGCTGTCCGGCGAGTAGTAGAGACTCCAGGTCCTTCCAGTATCCGTTGTAACTATGTACGTGCCGGTGAAACCGAGAGGTGCATAACCTTCCCGGGGCGTCCGGAACGCGAGCGCACGGGCATCACCGAAGAAGCCGAGGTAGGTATATTCCCACGTCCGTCCGGCGTCCTTGGTCGTCACCATCCCGGCGCCGAAGTCGAAGTCGCCGCCCACGGCGAGCGCCTTGAGCGTATCAATGTAGTGAATGCCTCGTAGCGGTTCCGCTGCCACACCCTGAGCGCTCCAACGCAGACCGCCGTTCGTGGTCTTCCAGACAACACCGGCAATATCCTGATGTCCGCCAAGCGCATATCCAACCTGCCGGGTCATGAACTTGATGTTGTAGATAGGAAACCAGGAAAAGAGAGACGAGTCGACTTGAGCGGGAAACCAGTCAGCGCCGCCATTCGTTGTCCTGAGGATGAGCCCCTGGTCGCCGCCCATCCACCCGTTTAGCAAGTCAATGAATCGGATCGTGAAGAAGAAGTGATCCCGGTAAAGCCAATTCGTCCATGTTGTGCCGCCGTTTGTAGTGTTGAGAATAATCGTACCGTACCGGAAAGTCGTATCAGGGAATAGGAGTGCCAGTGCCCAGCCCACAGAGTCGTTCACCATGAACAGGTCAACGAGTTCATTGTAGATGCCGGTGTTCTGCGATGACCATGAGCCGCCTCCGTTGGTCGTCTTGAGGATCGTGCCGGAGTCCCCCGCAACCCATCCGTTCAGGGTATCGAGGAACACCACGCGGTTCAGGTTCCTCGTCGTTGGCCTGTCAAGCGAGATCCAATGGTTCTGTGCGTGCGCAAACGAGACGATCCCTGCGAGCGCCAGTATGGTAATCAAGTTCTTCATTCAATCCTGTGGGTCTGCAACTTGGAACCCGAGTGCCCTCAATACATCACGATGTGCGCGATCATGCAGGTCTACAATATTGTTCCCAAACTCGTGGCGCACCGGGTACTGTGCCCTCAATTGACGGAAGTATGAGCTTCGCTCGCCAACTGGGAGCAACAGCATCTCGCGCAACCTCCTGTCGTCATCTTCAATATCGTAACATTGCCTCACTACCGCAAGAAGGTCCTGACCATCCCGCGCGATAATCGGACTTCCCGACACTGTTGCAGGACTCCATGCTGGTTGGAGGCTGAAGTACTGACACAGCGCCTGCTGGATCATCGCCGTGCCGTTGACTTTGCCATCGAACGAGTACCCCGCTATGTGCGGCGTGCCCAGTGTTGCCAGCGAAAGAAGTTCTGCATCGATGCCTGGCTCGTTCTCCCAGACATCCAGCACACATGCCTTCAGGTGGCTCGACCGGAGTGCAGCTTTCACTGCCTCTGTCTCCACCACTGCACCACGCGACGTGTTGAGCAGGATACTGCTAGGTTTCATCTTCTTCAACCGGACATCATCAAACAGGTGAAATGTCCTGTCCGGGCCGGTCTTCGTCAGAGGAACATGCAGTGTGATGATATCCGCGTCCATCAATTCATCGAGCGGACGGAACACGAGACTGCCGGTAGCCCTGTGCAGCGGCGGGTCGTTCTGCAGGACGCACATGCCGAGCGCATGAGCGTACTTCACAACGATCTTCCCGATGTTCCCGACGCCAACGACGCCAAGTGCTTTCCCTTCCAGAGAGAAACCCAAACGCTCCGCCAGCACAAGCAGTGCTGCAATAACATACTCGGCCACTGAGTTCGCGTTGCATCCCGGCGCACTTGCGAATCCGATGCCTCGTCTTTGCAGATAGTCCGTGTCGATGTGGTCCACGCCGATCGTTGCCGTCCCAACGAACTTCACACGGGAACCATCCAGCAAAGCAGCGTCGACATTAGTTTCAGAGCGAACCAGCAATGCGTCGGCGTTGCGTACAGTCTCGGGTGTAATCTCGCCAGTCGCAAGGAC
This sequence comes from uncultured Chitinophagales bacterium, assembly GCA_964359075.1. Lineage (GTDB taxonomy): Bacteria > Bacteroidota > Ignavibacteria > UBA10030 > UBA6906 > UBA11986. The sequence goes on along the minus strand of CAYHRX010000233.1, from coordinate 1,873 downwards.
ATGCACCTCTGCAACATCAGCAAGCGCTTCCTGGACAAACGGTATTTTGGAGTCGGCTACTATTCTCATGTGCAACCATCCGGCATATCTACGTACAATATAATAGAAGAGGCGTTCAGATGGTATCACCTGGAAGCCCGGTCGAAAAGCCTAACCGCAGAGCACGCAGAGGTCGCGGAGAAAAGACCTTTTCTTTTTGGTTTCAATTTCAAAGCATTCGCTCTGCGTTCTCAGCGGTCCCCGCCAACCCCATCGGTACAAATAAGGCGGGCTGGTCTGCAGTTGATTTTTTTCTCCGGGGTTTTCGACCTTGTCTCTAGCCGCTTCAAACAGACCATTTCACCACTCAGGAGTAAACCATGATCATCGAAAGCACGACGAAGCGCGATCCGGAGGTTGAGCAGGTACTGCAACGCGTGAATGCAAAGGCAGAGTTGGGCGTCTCCCGACAGTACGCGTGGCAGGTGGTCGGCTACGTGACAATGGTCTCACGCAAGAAGGCGCTTGAGACCGAAGCGGTCGTGGATTCGATCATTGCTCACAAGAGCCACCTGCAGACATTCGGCGACCGGATGCGCGCAGCGCGTGTCTTCGCTGGACTCACACTGAAACAGGTGGCGGAGAAGATCGGCAACTCATGGGTTGGTGTTGAACGGTGGGAGAAGAACATCTGTCTCCCAAAACCGGGTGTGCTGTGGCACCTGCGAGCACTCTACGGCGTGGATGAGAACTGGATGTGCATCAATCGGCAAGTGGACAACGGAAGGTTGCCTGACCATCCGACGCAGACTCCGATGGTTGTGCCGAGATCTCCCCGGCGGATTTCGGCAAACTCACCTGCCCAGGGCAAGAACTACAAACAGGTCGCACCTGACGGTGCTTGCGGAAGCTCCGTAGGAGCGTGCTGTTTGTAGTTTCTCAAATCCTCCGATGTCGCCATCAAGCTCCTTCGGAGCGACCTGAGACGAGGTGCTTTGCATGGATCCAACTGAAAAACATGCACTCCCTTTTTTGAAACGGCACTAGCACGAGAGACTTCGCCCTTCCGGCCCGGGCTTTTCTGTTAAGCTTCATGGGCGCAATATTTTTTTGTGAAATACCTTGACAATTAGATTTCCTTTGGGTAGGTTTCCTTCGCCAGAGGGAAACATCTTGACTCACCCGTTCATTCTCTCTCTCTCTGATGATGAAGTTGTACATGCTCATAGCGCTCTGTGTTATTGTGGTGGGACTTTCCTGCAAGAAGGATCTCCCGCCGGAGCCGCCCCGCCAACCCTCCATCCACTTGAGTGTGGAGGACGTCTCCTGCACCGAGGCATGGCTGAAAGTCACGCTTACGGGAAGTGCCGAGCCGCGCACGGTGGCGATACAACAGGACGGGCAGCGTGTATTCACCACGCGCATGACCAGAACCGACTCACTCCTTGTAGTTGAGGGGCTCCTTCCCCGGCACACATACACATTCCTCGCCCAACGGTTGCAGCAAGACACCACGGTGATAGACGTAAGCGCACGCGCGCAGACGACGACGATGGACACAACGAGCCATGCATTTCATTTTGAAATTGACACGTTGGGTGTGACCGCCTCGTCTCTCTCTGATGTTGCCATTATTAACGACACGCTCGCATATGCGGTGGGGGAGATGTTATCTGAGAGATTCGACCGGACAACTTGATCCGATTGCTTATAACATGGCAGGGTGGGATGGTGTTCAATGGACTCCAATGCGAATCCAGTTCTATACAATCTGTGGACAATCAAGCCGCACACCTTATCCGGCGAAATCCATCTTTGCGTTCGGTGCGAATGATATTTGTTCACGAGTTCAATGAGCAAGTGCAACACTATGGGATAAGATTTGCAATATTTG
>CAYHRX010000232.1:0-5724 GCA_964359075.1 uncultured Chitinophagales bacterium | reverse complement strand
GCTTGTCCATCGCTACCTCCTCACTTTTTGAGTGGCTGTCACAGTAATGCATAGCAGCCCACAAAAGCATTGGCAAAAACAAGAACGAGAGAAAGTTTCCCCATGACTTGGCTCCGAGTCAATCAGACAGACCAAACAGAAAATGTAGGAACAGGCAGAGAGCAGCCTCTTCTACGACTGCCCGTGACAAACATAATACTCAGCGAGCCTGAAGTCAACCCCTTTTTCAAGCCAGCGGGAGAAACTTCTCGCAAGCATTCCGCGTTCGGGCGGCTATGCCCTTGAGGAGTTCTCAGAATCGCAGAGCAGAAATTGAGGACCGAGAAGTCTGAATACGTTCAGGCAAAGAAATCCGGGCTCATGTCGGTGAGCTGTAGAACCCATGAAACTCATCCGCCATCCGCACAAACATTCTCACAAGAGCTACACGTTGCCGTCGCAGTTTCTGTTGCACGTTCGCGAGAGCCACAGGAGGACGAGCAGGTCCCCGCGTCGCAAACGACGTGATGTGTGAGATCAGCACCTCCATGTCGTTGATATCGCCCATGCGTGTCTGGTAGGCGTTCATTGCCTTGTGGAGCTTCTCCTCGGCGTCGGGACGGAGGATCTCCGTCATGTATCTGAACTTCTTGAACGCCACACGCATCTTGTGGATCGTTGCGGGGCGTGCCGGGTCGATCCGACGACGACGCCCGGCAACACGGGCAAAGGATGATGCGAGTGCCCCACGCAAGGCCAGGTCCACAGCAGATTTCATCTGCGGCGTCCGCGCCAACACTTTCAGACTTCTGATGCCGGCCGCAACCTCTCTCCGCAACGCTGCTATCTGCAGCCTGCCAAGCCGCCGGGCGATGCGCTTCAGTGTTGTCTGCTCGCGCAGCAACAGAACCGTACGGAACTGCTCAGGCATGGGAAACTCCGGCACCAGTTTCTCCAGATGCAACAGCTGCACCTGTGTATCACGCAGCGGGCCCATGGACTTCAGTAACCGCTTCAGCTGCTCACGCGTGCCGGCCACCTCCACCGAGGAGGAAACGATCAGCAAAAGATCAATTGCAGCGATCAGTCTCCGGGTCGCAACTCGCAGGTCGTGCACAGCCGGCTCGGAGAACCGCCGCTTGCCCCCACGGGGCTTGCAGCGGCTAAGCTGCCTGACGAAGACAGTCCACCGTGTCTGGAGTGCGGCAAGCACGAGACGATGCGAGTGCTCGGGTGATGCCGCCGACCTCCTCGTTCGCCTGCGACTGCGAGACCGAATTACTCTGCTGCGTCGTGTCTGTGCCATCGTCCCGTCACTCTTCGATCGCACACTTCACACTGAAGACCTCCTCGAAGAGGGCCGCTTTGTTCGCAAGCGCCCACTTCTCAAGCAACATGTCTCCCTCACCCTTCAGCTTGATCGCCAGCTTTGGCTTTTTGAACTCCACATCAAAGTCCGTCACCTTCGAGGCATGCTCGTTGTCCATGGCATCAGCAAGCCGCAATAGCGCCGCAAGCTTGGACACAGCGACCCTGTCCTTGGAGGAGAGAACCCTATACGCGTCGTGAGCGACTTTTGGATAGCTCTTCCGATGGTAGCGGGCAACGTTTGCCACAATCGCCATCTGCTCCTGATTGAGCCCGATGACCGGCGTTGCCAGCAGCAGGTATTGCGTGTGCTTGTGGTGGTCGTTCATGTTGATGAACGAGCCGATGTCGTGCAGAAGGGCGGCCACTTCAAGCAGCAAACGGTATTCGAGTGCGAGGTTGTGGAGAGCTTTGGTCTCGTCGAACAACTTCACGGCAAGCTTCGCCGCAACCATGCCGTGCTGTTCATCGAACGAATACTTGCGCCCGATCTGCAGCGCCGAGGAGAACACCTGATCGCGGTATGCGTGCTTCTTCTCGCCATACAGCTCCTGCACCATGTCGACCAGCAGACCGTCCTTCAGGCCGATGTTGGGTATCAGCACTTCATCGACATTGGCCAGCTTGACGATCTTTTGCAGTACGACGGAGGCGGGCACAATCACATCGGCGCGGTCGGGGCGAAGCTTCAGCTCCTGCACACGCTCCTCGTATGTCATGCTCTGCAGCTTCTTCACCAGCGTGTCAAGCTCGTCCTTCGCCAGCACCGTGTTCCTGTCCTTGCCAAACAGCTCCTTCCGCAGCTCACCCAGCACCTCAATATTGCCGCCGGTGCCGATGCATAGGTCAATTTTCTCCTTGCCGATCTCCTTCTTGATCCGCTTCTGTGTCGCATCGACGTATTCACGCACAAGCTGGTTGAAGTGTCGCTCGCCATGTTTCTTCTCTTCGAGCACCTGCAGCAGACGGACGGCTCCCATCTTGAAGCTCTCGGTCGAGAGTATGTTGCCATCCTCGACAAGCGTAATCTCGGCGCTCCCGCCGCCAATATCGACAAGCATCGCGAGCTTGTTCTTGAGGTTAATCTTCTCGGAGACGCCCAGATGGATCAGTCGGGCTTCTTCTTCCGGACCAATGACGTCGATCTCGATGCCGGAGGCCTGAGCGACACGGTCAATGAACAGCTCACGGTTGAGCGCCTCACGCGTGGCGCTTGTGGCAACTGCTTTCGTCCACCTTGCGCTGTGTGTGTCGATCGTCTGCTTGAATCTGGTGAAGGCCTCAGTGGCACGGTCGATGGTTTCTTCGGCAATCGTTCCTGTCTTGAACACATCCTGGCCGAGCCGAACCGGCTCACGAATATTCTCGACAACGGTCAGCTTCCGGTCTCCGTTCACCGAGCCAATGGCAAGACGGATGGCATTGGAACCGACATCGATTGCTGCGAGGGTTGGCATTACACTTTCAATGGAGAAGTGCAACAGATTTCGGGATAATATAGAAAGAAGAGGAGACTTATCAAAGATGGGGAAAGGAAGAGCGAGCCATCATGGAGCTGCCACACTGCCAACGGAGATCCGCCAGACTTCTTTTCGTCACCCCCCAATCTGGCTCATCGTCCGCTCGGGCCTGATGAAGCCGGGTTGATTGATGAGATGGCCTTCTTCTTTTTCCCATACCGCGGAAGTGAGCATGTCAGCAATCTCCCCATCGGTGGCGCCTCCTCTGAGCATCGAGCGGAGGTCTGTCTCATGCAGCGAGAAGAGGCATGTGCGAAACTTGCCGTCGGACGTCATCCTCACGCGATCACAATGAACGCAGAAGGGCTGGCTCACCGAGCTGATGAAACCAAGCTCCCCTTTTCCATCGGCAAACATGTATCTCTCCGCCGGCATCTTGATAGCATCCTCTTGATGAGGAATGATCGGATAGAGTTCCTGTATTCTCCTAATCACCTCTTGCGTCGGCACCACTTTGTCTATCTCCCATCCATCATCCTTGCCAATGGGCATGAACTCGATGAACCTGATGATGAACGGACGGCTGCGGGCAAGCTCTGCGAATGGAAGAATCTCTCCGTCGTTTACTCCTCTGATGAGAACGACGTTCAGCTTGATGGGCGTGAGGCCAAGACGCTCGATTTCTTCAATGCCTTCCCATATTTGCGTGAAGTAATCGCGTCGCGCCAACTCGGCAAACACTCGAGGGTCGAGCGAGTCGAGGCTGACGTTGATGCGGCTGAGTCCGGCAGTAATCAGATCACGGGCTTGTTCTTTGAGGAAGTACCCGTTGGTTGTGAGGGCAACGTCGGAGATCTCCGGCACTTGACGAATCATCCGGATCAAACGCCAGAGCTCATGACGCATCAGCGGCTCGCCGCCTGTCAAACGGATCCGCGTAACTCCGAGCGATGCAAAGACGCGAACGAGACGTGTGATCTCCTCAAACGAAAGAAGCAAGTCACGTTTCAGCCATTGCATCCCTTCCTCGGGCATGCAGTAGATGCAACGGAAGTTGCAGCGGTCCGTGACCGAGATGCGGAGGTTGGTCACCACACGACCAAATGTATCGGCAAGATAGGACAAGGTTACAGGTGATAGGTTTCAGGTGTCAGGATTTGAAACATCCACTTCATGCTGGCCCACTACCCACGCAAGACCTTCTTCAAAGTGCTCTTTCTTCCAGATGGGAACGACGGCCTTTACTCTATCGATTGCGTAGCGGCATGCTTCAAACGCCTCATGACGATGGAGAGCGGAGATGGCGGCAACAACGGCAATGTCGCCCACTTGCAGCATGCCGATGCGATGCACAAGCGCCACTCCATCCACCACCCACTTCTTCCGAATCTCCTGCTCGATCTCAGCCATCAGCTTCTCGGCCATCGGCATGTATGCGGTGTACTCAAGCTGGCGGACACGCTTGCCCTGCGAGTGGTTCCTCACGACACCAATGAAGACATCGATGCCGCCGGAGTGGGGAGTGGAGATATCGTGGATGACTCTCTGTACGTCAATTGGTGTTGCGGTAACTGTGACCATGATTACCCTCCACTCACCGGCGGAATGAAGCTCACCTCGTCCCCCGGTCGCAGCTCGTGGGCGAACTGCACATACTGAAGATTCACTGCCAACCGCACACTCTGCTTCCACTTCCGGAGGTCAGGATACACCGCGGCAAGCTTCTCGAACGCTGCGTCGCCCGTGGATGAGGGTGGCAGCTCGACATTCATCGCTTCGTGCTGAACGACATCACGCAGTGGACCGAAGAATTTCACATTCACACTAATCATTCATCACCAGTGCATAATGCGCCGCACCAAGAAGCGCCGTCTTGTCATTGAGTATCACATACACGGGCATCTGCTTCATCAGATTTGTGTATCGGCCTTTGCTTGCGAACGCATCCATGAAGTGCTTCTCAATCATCGGGAGTATCTTCGGTGCGATCCCCCCGCCAACATACACGCCGCCCGTGGCCAGGATCTTCAGCGCGAGGTTTCCCGCCTCCGCACCGTATAATGAAGCAAATGTTTCCAGAACTTCAACACAGACGCGATCCGTGCCTTCCATCCCCGCTTGCGATATCACATCAGACGGGTCGGCGCCAGCGATCTGTCGCTTGAGCCAATCAGGTTCCGGGTAGTCCGCTCGTGACCGAAAGAACTCGTACAGGTTCGGGATGCTCGGTCCGGCTATGATGCGTTCATAACTCACGCGGGAGAACTTCTTCCACAGGAACCGCAGCAACTCAATCTCGGTCTCGTTGCGCGGACCGAACTCTGTATGGCCGCCTTCGGAAGGGATTGCCCGGTAGCGTTTGCCATCCCACACCAGTGCCCCTTCACCAAGCCCGGTTCCTGCGGCAATAACAGCAATTGGTCTTTGAGGCTGAGGTGTGCCCGCGTTCAGCACCAGCTTTTCCTGCTGCGAGAGCCTGAGTGTCCCGTATGCTGTTGCTTCAAGATCGTTGATAAGTCCGACGTGGTGAAGCTTCAGCAAATCCGCAACCGCTCTTGCATCCACCTCCCATCCAAGGTTGGTCAGCTTGCTGCGTCCATCCACAACAGGACCAGCGATGCCAAACGCAGCCGCGGTGATTTCCGCGGGATGTTCCGTAAGCAACTGCCGCACGACTTCGTTGAGCGAACCATATTGCTGGCTCGGATAGCTCCTGACTAGGGCAGGCGTGAGTGACGGCCCGTCTACAGCAAAGTAGGCAAGGTTCGTTTTTGTGCCCCCGATATCACCTGCAAGTATCATTGCTGGTTTACAGTTTCGAGTCGTGAGGCGGCATCCTGATCGACGAGCCAGTGAAGCTCGCCAGAAGAAGGATGAACTAGCTGTGCCGGGTACGTCAATAAACTGTTCTGAAGAA
>CAYHRX010000231.1:0-5732 GCA_964359075.1 uncultured Chitinophagales bacterium | reverse complement strand
CAACTTCGCGTTCTGCCAGAAGGTCGTCCTTCTGCTCCGCGAGCAAGTCCGAGTACATGGCGATGGCGTCGGCATACTTCCCCGTTGACGCGTAGGCGTCGGCGAGCTTGGTGCGTGCATCGAACGCAAAAGGTGTGTAATGAAAGTCATCCTGAAGCATGCGATAGAGTGCAATAGCCTTGTCGGGGGTGCCTTTCTTACGAGGAGGTCAGCGATGCGTGCCACGACTTCTGCGCTGTGCGGACCGTTCTGGAATTCAGAGAGAAAGGATGTGCCCTCCTTCAGCGCAGAGTCGACCAATCCAAGCGTGAGCAACAAAGGTATTCTGCGGTAGGCGGCCTCCTGTCGGATTGCGGGGTCGTTGGAGATCTGGAGGACTGATGCGTACGTTCCGATTGCAGCCTCTGCACTGTCTGCCTTTTCCTGCAAAACTCCGATCCGTTGCAGCATGAGATCTCTACGCCTGAAATCCGGAGTCGCTGTCAGTGCCGCTGCGTATGCCGTGTGCGCCGACGCCAGTGATGACGCGCTAAGAGCGAAGAGCGAGAGCGATGCTCTCTCGAGACGGGGATCGTCGGGATAGGATTTGAGGAATACCTGGTACGCCTCGATTGCCTGGGGCGCGTGCTTGCTGTCCTTCCAGCTTAAGTACTCGAGCGAGCGGGCGCGCAGGTACAGCGCATCAACGAAGCGGCTGTCGTTCATCCCGCTGTTGATGGCGTTTGAGAACTGCGCGGCGGCGGCAGAGTAGTTCTTGAGATCGTTAAAGTAGATTTCTCCGAGGCGGAAGGAGAGTCCCACCTTGTCCTTCTCGCCCACGACATCACCCAGCAACAACGCCAGCTTCTCGACGCCGGCGTCCTTTTCCCGCGCCTCAAACGTCTCAATGGTGCGGAGACGTTCTTCTGCTGTAGCTCGAAATTCGGAGGACGGAAACCTGGTAAGGAGATCGCGGTATAGCTGCAATGCGCAGTCAACCTCCTTTAGCTGATCGCAACACCTCCCGGCGCCAACATATGCGTCGTCGATGTATCTTGAGCGGGAGTACCGTGTGATGAACTGCTCATAGGAGGCTGCCGCTTTCCGGCTGTCGCGTAGTTCTTTCTCAGTCAACGTCGCCATGCGGAACGCAACCTCATCTGCCGATGGATCGGCGGGGTGCTGGTCGAGAAATGCCGTATAGTGCTGGACTGCCTGAGCATAGTCCTTCTGCATTTCTGCGTTGAGGGCGAGCCTGACAAGCGCCTTTTTCCTGAATGCATCCTGCGACCTTGACTTGATCAGCCGGTGTGCGGCGTCGTTGGATCGGGCGAAGTTCTTTCCTTTTGCGCCGACAGTGGCAATCTTCCACAGAGTCTGGTGCACAGCGGCAGGCGCGGGAGCGACCGGCATTGCCTTCTCATAGCTTGCGAGCGCATTCGAGAACTCCCCCGATGCCGCGTAGCAGTCGCCGATGCCTGTGCTGGCCTCGAAGAGCGTTGTCGAGTCGGAGCGGGATTTCTCGTCAAGCACTTTCTTGAAGCTCTCAATTGCATTATCGTACTTCCCGGAGCCCATCTGAAGTTTGCCGAGGTTCAGATGTGCGCCCTGGACAGCCGAGGAGGACTTGTGCTTCGAGATGATCTCCTGATAGCTCGACTGCGCCTGTGCACTCTGTCCCATTGCCTGGTAGATGTTTCCGAGAATGAGCAATGCCTGTGCCTTTGCATCGGGAGAAGGGTCGCCTTCAATAACCCGCTTCAACTCGTTCTGGGCCTGGATGAGGTTGCCCTCGTCGAAGTACATCTGTGCCAGCAGCGTGCGGGCTGGGAGTGCAGCGTTCGAGTTGGAATACTCCTGCAAGGCAATCCGCAGGACTCGGCGCGCATCTTCCGGCAGACCGGCAAGCTTGAAGTATTCGCTGGCTTTGATGAGCGCCTGGGGGGCAACGTTGCTCTTCGAGTGGAATACCTTTACACGCTCGAATGCAAGCGCTGCCTCCTTGTAGTTCTTCAGCGCCACATAACATTCACCGACGTTGAGCCACGCGTCGGGGGCTTTGGGATTGTCCTGATAGGTCAGCGCAAACGTCTGGAATGTCAGCCGCGCATCCTCGTATTGCTTCAGCTTCATCTGGGTGAGGCCGAGATAGAACCTCGCCTCGATGCTGTTGGCAGTGCTGGGGAAATTGTTGATAAACTGCTTCAGTTGCTCTGCGGCGAGGTCGTTGAGTCCGTCATTGTAAAGGTTGATGGCGAGCTTGAAGTCGGCGTTTTCCTTTGCGCTCTGGCCTTTGCTGGATTGCAGAGGGCTGAGAAGGGCGCACAACAGAGTGACGGCGACGATGAGACGTGGGACGTTCATGAATTGGCAGATGCCGAGAAAACCATGGAATGACGGACTCAACTTACGACTTATTTGAGTTGGGTGCAAGGCGGGTTCATAACCACCAAACAAGAAAGCCGACCCACTTGCGCGGGCCGGCTTGCCTTCCAGCATCAACACGTTACACCTATAACGAATAGAGGAAGTACTGAACGATCTTGATCAACTGCGGATCGTTGATGATGTCCTGGTTGTGGTAGTCCGTCCAGAGATACTTGCCCGTGCCGACATAGTTCTCGCAGATCACCGGCACCGCCGGTGAAGTGTTCTTGATGACCCCGTACACTTTTGTGTTCGTGGGGATGTCGGAGAACTTTTCATAACCTGAGAGCCCCCTCGAGTCAATGGAGTTCCAGCGGATAATGGTGAATCCGACATAGAGCCCTAGGTTGGTGTCTACGATGAGCAGTGTATCGTTTCCACTTGGGTTCTGCGTGTCAAAACGAGAATATGACGAAGTCCAGATTCGCTGCAGGTGGTAATAGTTGTAATGGCCCCCGTACATCTTACCGCCATCCTGGATGTACCTGCCATACGTACGGGACATCCGCGCATATGACGACCCTCCTTCTGTGCTGCCATCGCAGTCGGAGAAGATCAAGGTATACTGTTTCAGGAAGTTAAGGAATCGAACGGAGTCCGCATTTGCAGAGTCGCGCATTGCACTTATGGTTGTTGAGTCGAACGTGGTGAAGCCGATGCGACGCAGCACATTCTCCAGTTGTTCCGCACTGGCCTTGACTACCAGGACACGCGTAGTTGTGGTGTTCTGCTGTAACCGTATCGTTCCTACGTTGGTCCCGGTTGGGCTGGCTGCAACATTCACCGGAGTCTCCGTGAGGAACACAGACCCGATTTTTGCTACGAGTATTTGTGCCCCTGCCGGAGCCTGGATTGTTGCCTTCCCAGTGCTGTCGGAAACCCCTGTGAACTTCGGATCGTTTGAGGGTGGGTTCTTCAACGTGAGTGTCGCACCGCCCTGAGGAAGCCCGGCTGGGTTCAGGATGGTTGCCGTGACCGGATATGTTGCACCGGACGCCGGCGGATTAGTGGTCTCGTCATCCTTCTTGCATCCAATGACTGCAATTGCAAGGACGAAAAGCAGCGCTGCAAAAAGCTGTAGCACGGTTTTGTATTGCATAGTACCTCCTCGTAAAGTGTGATGAACACGTGTCGTGAAGCGCGCTGCCCCTTATTTGACATTGTTGCCGCGTGCTCACACAGTCGGGCAGCGCAAGCAGAAGGGCGGCGATCTTCTTCGAGTGAGCCGAAGGGAGCAACCTGAATCTGTCACGCAAAAAAGAACCCTCGTTTTCACTAACCGTAATATAGCATTTGGACGCCAGCTTCTCAAGGGTTGAAGCGCGTGTTTCTCAGATTTGGGATTCAGAGTAAAGTGGTTTTGGTTCTTTAAGTCCCTATCATAGCCCTTGCCGTTGATATTGCAGAAAAAACTGATAATTTGCCCTCTGACATTCACAAACCGAGGGAACACCAGTTCTCTCGTTTTGCATTTAGGCGGCGGTGGTGATGAGGGGAAAAGCCCGCTGGCAGGAAAACTCCGCCGCAATTCGAGCATCCGTGCTTTCCGCCAAAATGAGGAACCCGTACGACTACACCCTGCGACTGCGGCTCGACTCGGTGCTGGCAATGGAAGGCGGTGACTTTCTTCTGCAGAGGGGCGATTCGCTGTCAGTGCTTATGAGATGGGAGGCCAACCAGGCACTCATGTCACTTGCGCGTGTGCGCAGCGGCCAGAGGTTGAACGCTGTTGTTGCACTCTCCAGGAATGGACAGTGGATGCTGGTGGAGGGGAAGAGGGAGTAGCAGTTCTTTATTGTGTGAGTATGTTGATCCTGAGTTCCGCTGCCTTATAGCCGTATGTTCTTTCGAGGAAATCTGCCACATAGTCCAGGCAATAGACAGTGTAGCCATTGGCCTGGAGTGAGCGCACGTCGTTCTCCGGCAGCCCCACAATAAAGTGCACATCGGGGTTGCGTTTGCTGTGCACGGATTCTTCGTGGAGGTCCCTCCAATAGCGGAGGGTGTCGGGCTCCACGTACTCGTTCTCAAACCAGAAAGTCTCGTTGGCACCCGTCATTACTACAGCCTTTTCAGTAAAAGGCAAGGTGGCGATCTTGGTTCTCTCAATGAGAAGATCACTGCGTCTCCCCCATTCTTCAATCACCAACCCGTAGTGGATGTTGAACCCCGGAGTCCCCACCGGTGTCTTGTGCATCACCACATCAAAATTCACAAATGCAAAGCTGATGACACAGCAGATAGCAACGTACAACCCCCGTTGCGACGCAAGCCTGTCGATGATGAGGTAAAGAAATGGCACGGCGGGAAGCAGGTAGGAGCGATCCAGAGGAAAAAAGGCGAACATAACGATGAAGCCAAGTACTCCAACCACTGACGCTGTGGTAAGTGGATCTCGTTCGCGGAGCAGTGTTCTCAGCTTGAGTCTTTGCAGAAGAAGGATGGTGCCAATACTGAGCACTGCCAATGGCCCAATACTGTAGACTGATCGGTAGGTGAAGAAAAGAGAACGATCTATGATGGGAAGGTGTATGTCGCTCGTCTCGCTCAGCGTCAACCGGAGCCAGTCCGCGATGCCATATGTGAGAAGCACCGGCAAGAATGCTGCGAAGGCAGTCCCAACGGCAAAGAGGACGAACACCAGCAGGTCCCTACGTGAGGTCTTGCTGAGATAGAGGAAGGTGAAGAGTGGTGCAATTGCGAGTGCATTCGTTGGCCGAAATCCAACAGCACACCCTAACCAAAACCCGCTTAAGATAATGCTCTTCCGTTGTGCGGCAGAAAGCGAGAGGAGGATGAAGAGCAGCGACCAGACAAAGTCGAGCGTTCCGGCGGAGTCCACCCAGAAGATCGGCGTGAATGCCAGGAGGATGACGAGGGGTTTCGGAGATGTGGCCTGCCTTTGTGCAATCCGATGCCATACCAGAACAAGTGCGAGAGCAGCGATGAGGGTGGAGAGATTGGAGAGGAACGAGCCACCCAGGAGAACAAACGGGCCGGTGAGGATCTCATGCAGAGGGTACCCCGGGAAGCGTGAGACGCTGTACTTCCCGGTTTCCCAAAATTTGCTGCCAACGTACGCGACCCTCCATGCGTCACCATCGGATGAGTAGCATGTCAGAAGAAGAGGAATGCGCGTGACTACCACTGCCAGCAGAACAATCACGAGCCAGCGTGGAGACGTCGAGCCGGCAAGCCTCATACGATGAGCCTCCGGGTGTCAGGTGACTTTTGCGCGGAGGTATTCCCTGTTCAGCCGGGCGATGTGCGAGACGGAAATCTCCTTCGGGCATTCAGCTTCACAGGCATACGTATTCGAGCAGGAG
>CAYHRX010000230.1:0-5734 GCA_964359075.1 uncultured Chitinophagales bacterium | reverse complement strand
AAGGCGCGGCATGGAGAACATTGGAGATATCCAGTCTGCGGAACCCACTTGTATCGCCGACAAAAACGGTTGAATCGTAAGTGAGGATTATTTTCTCCCGAGAATCAGAGTAGAACGACAGTGGCTTGACGTAGGGAGATTTCTTAGGGAACGGAACCTGATGCCAAATGTAACCATCGTACCACGCGATCCCGGACTTGGTGAACACCCAGGGTGTGCCGCCTTCGGTCTCGAGGATTGCATAGACATGATTCGATGGCAGCCCGGATTCAGTAGTGAACTCCGTCCATCGCCACTCCTCCAAGAATCGAGAGGGCTGAGAGAAGGAGGGTGTCGAGAGCACTGCGGAAAGAACCATTAGGGCAGTACACATGATGCAGAAAAGCGAAAACAGAGAACGCGAGCTTTTCCTCCGCGCCTTCATTAACGACTGTCCGTACCTAATCGTGAGCGTGCGACCAAGGTGCACGATAGTGGATAGCACAAGGGCAAGCTGATGCGGAGGGAATGAGCCAATTGAGAAGAAACGTGTCAAGGGTTCACGTCGGCTTTGTGAGGTTGTAACTGTGCACCGCAGGAAACTTGCCGCGGATAAATGACAGGCAGGTGTGGATCGATACCTTCACGGATCTTCTTTAGCAATTCCAGTCCGGACATGTCAGGCAATCGTGGATCGAGAAGAACTGCTGAGACATGCTCTGCCTTCAGAATTTCAATCCCTTTTTCCCCCGAAGTGGACTTGATAATCCTATAGCGCTTCGTCAACGTTGATTCAACATCATCTAAGAACGAAACACTATCGTCGATGACTAACAGCGTTTTCATTGGAGGTCACAACTCAACTCGGGGAACTTCGGGAAGTATCTATTGGATGTCGCGACAGCGACACGGGCAGAATCCATCCCGAAATATCCTGCCGCACCCTGCACGTCGGGTGGTATGCGCGTGTTGTCGTCTCCGAGCGCGGCGAAGTTAGCCGACAGCCAGGGTGACGGCTGCGTGAACGCAGCCGCCGCTTGCGCATAGGCGGTGCTGGCAAACCCTATCCATGCAAAGACTGCTGCAACAAATGACATTTTGTTCAAAGTCTTCACAAAAAGCTCCTTCCTTCTTAAAGCTTTGATGAGTGTGTTGTAGGCATCTGGAAGGTGGGGAGGTTAGGAGATTCATATACCCACAGCAGTATTGCGCGCCCGGGCAGGTTCGCATACGCTGTATGAGTAACGAAGAACAGTTGGTTCAGATGAAGTGGTACGCAGCAGACTCAGGGGGCGATAACGCCGTGTGTTGAACTGGGGAGCGACAAACTCTCTCGGTTTAGCAGTCCCCTCTCCGGGAAATCCGCCCATGATGAGTAGTTCGTATCGTTCGACCTAAATATACCCCCGCACCATCAGAATGTCAAGCAACCAACTGCCGTTCTCGAAATAAGGACGGAGACCAGAATCGGCAGAAAACAAAAAATCCCACTCATGTGGGGCTCCGTGCAACAATGATTGAACCACAGTCAACTTGCTGCAGCAAGCCGGCCGGTTACACCTATTGAGGACTTCATTGTCCTCTTCTCAAACTCATCGCGGAAGAGCTTGATCATGCTCTGCACAGGCCAAGCTGCCGCGTCGCCGAGGGCGCAGATCGTGTTGCCCTCGATGTTGTTGGCAACGTCGAGCAGGAGATCGATGTCTTCCATGCGCGCTTCATAGTTCTCGAAGCGCTTGAGAAGCTTGAACATCCATCCCGTGCCCTCGCGGCATGGCGTGCACTCTCCACACGACTCGTGATAGTAGAACTTGGTGATGCGGGTGATGATTTTGATGAGGTCGGTGTCTTCATCCATAACGATCAATCCTGCTGTGCCGACGGCAGAACCGGCTGACTTCAGTCCATCGGCATCCATCGTCACGCCTTCAATAGCCTCGCCGCGCATGATCATCGTGGATGAACCGCCGGGGATGATCGCTTTGATCTTCTTGTTGCCGGGGACACCGCCCGCGTGCTTGTAGATCAGGTCAGTGATAAGCACACCCGTCGGTACTTCATACACACCTGGCTTATTCACATGTCCGCTGATGCCGACGAGGATTGGTCCGGGATGTTTCGGATGACCGATCTTCGAGTACGCCTCCCATCCCATCTTGATTATCAGCGGCACGTTGGAGATGGTCTCGACATTGTTGATCGTGGTCGGGCAGCCCCACAAGCCGTACTGTGCCGGGAACGGCGGCCTTACGCGTGGATAGCCGCGGTCGCCTTCGAGTGAGTTCATCAGCGCGGACTCCTCGCCGCAAATGTACGCACCCGCGCCGCGATGCAGATAGAAGTTCGTGCTGAACCCCGAACCCTGGATGTTCTCGCCGATGTATCCCTTCGCGTAGGCATCGTCCACGGCCTTCTGCACCATCTTGATCCACTTGTTGTACTCGCCGCGCACGTACAAGTAGATTATCTTCGCACCCATTGCGTACGCCGCAATGAGAGAGCCTTCAATCATCAAGTGCGGATTGAATTCAAAAATCGATCTGTCCTTGAATGTGCCCGGCTCGCTCTCATCGCCGTTGATGCAGAGATACTTTGGCTTGTCCGTATTCTTCGGCATAAACGTCCACTTCAAGCCGGTTGGGAAACACGCGCCGCCGCGTCCGCGCAAGTTGCTCTTCTTCACTTCGTCGGTTACTTCCTCGGGTCCCGCGAAGCGGGATCCCGCTGCGCGGGACTTCAGCCCCAGCGCAACGCGCAGCATTTCATAGCCGCCGTTGGCTTCGTAGACTTCAATTTTTTGAAGATCTTGTATGTCGGGGAGAAGTAGTTTTTGCATCATCAATCAGTTCATTATCAATTCAAAATTCATTGTTCACAATTTACAATTCCCCACGAATGACACGGAAGCAATACCAATGAATGTGTATTGTGTTTCTGAGAGATGATTCGTGTAAGTCCGTGCATCTTTCATGTCATTCGTGGTTTCACTCTTCTTTTTCGTTGGGGCACTCCAATATAAACGGCTGATGTTGTGGGCGTCAATCCTGGCGGCCACAGTTTCTGAAGACCTAATCCGATGAGCCACAACCCCAGAGCAGCAAGGATCGTTGTCGCCAGCCAGAATCCACCGTATGTGGTGAAGAGAACTTCCAGTCCGTCGTACACTCGGTGTGCGATGTTCACGTTGAGATCTGCCGGCGTGAACACTCGGCACAGGTGCTGGACTGCAAGAAACCAGAGGCTTGCATACAGCCATGTGTTTCGATCGGCGCGCACCTTCGAAAGTGCTACGAGTCCAACCACGAGCCCTCCGACATGGGCGAGGACGGAAGGAAGTGATGTCCCTACCTTCAGCACCCAAAACCAAAGCCAGAGCCCCAGCCCAAGAATCAGCCAGGAGACACCGATACGGATTGGCAGCGGCAGCCGCAGCAAGATTCCCAACGCAATGAGCAGGTTCCCGATGATGCACATCCAGAGCATGTGTGGCCAACCGCCGTCGGGCCAGTGAGTGAGCGCATGAAGAACGAAAAAGAAGAGAGGCAACAACCCGAACGGCCGATAGATCTCTCCGAATGTCATAGCACATTTATTTCCTTCACAGCACCGTCGTCTAACGAGTTATCATTCAATCACCACGCTGCTGAGATTCCGAACGTCAATTCAAATCTGTTGCAGTCAAAACACATAAAACTCCTACGGAGTTTTTGGATGCCTTTATTTTCTCCTTCTACAAATATTGAACCCCTCCGGAGTTCCTTTCACGCCGTCAAAAATCCCGTAGGAATTTGATATTTGTAGAACATAAACCACGCGACGAAATAAAACTCCGTAGGAGTTTCATATTCATTTCAGTTCCTCCAAAATCCTATCCACCTTCGCCTCGTCGAGGTTCTCGTAGTACTCATCGCCCACTTGCATCACGGGAGCTGTGCCGCACGACCCGAGGCATTCTGCCTCAACCAGTGTGAACCGATTGTCGGGCGTCGTGTCACCCATCTTGATGTTGAGCTTGTCCTGGATCTGCTTCACGATCTTCTCGCTGTTGCGCAGCATGCAGGAGACGTTCGTGCAAACCTCAAGCTTATGCCTGCCGACAGGTTTCGTATTGTACATCGTATAGAACGTGACGATACCGTAGACTTCGTGCACCGGGATGCCAAGCAGCTTGGCGATGTATTGCATCCCTTCATGCGAGACCCAGCCGTGCTCGTCCTGCCACATCCATAGCGCCTCAAGCACAACTGCGCGGGGCGAGGGATAGTGGGTTTTCAGTTCTTCGACGCGTTGGAGACTTGTTTCAGATAACATGCTATGAGATTTTCTGATTCGATGATTTGATGATTTGATGATTTTGTGATTAGAGAATATTTTGCAATCTAAGAATCACAAAATCTTTCAATCTAGAAATCACTTATCCGCTTCTCCCATCACGGGGTCAATGCTGCCGATGATGGCCACGATATCGGAGATCATTGCTCCCTTGCACATGATGGGTATTGCGGAGAGGTTGACCATTGACGGGGAACGGATCTTCAGCCGCCACGGCTGGCCTGTTCCATCACTTACAATGTAGAAACCAAACTCGCCCTTTGAGGATTCGATGCCCTGGTAGACTTCCCCCACAGGCGGATCAATGCCAAGGTTGACAAGCATGAAGTCGTGGATCAGTTCTTCCATGCGTGTGTAGGTCCGGTCTTTCTTTGGCAACACACGTTTCGCTTCGTTGGCATTGATGGGCCCGGCCGGCATCTTCTGCAGAGCCTGGCGCAGCATCTTCGCACTCTCCTTCATCTCATTGTACCGGATGTAGAAGCGCGCAAGTGCATCGCCCTCCGTGAAGGTGATGACGTTGAAATCAAGTTCAGGATAGACAAGATAAGGATTATCACGGCGCAGGTCGTGCGGTACACCGGCAGCGCGGAGGATCGGTCCTGTCATACCCAACGCGATTGCATCCTCACGCGAGATGTACCCGACGTTCTCGCATCGGTCGATGAAGATCCTGTTGTGACTCAGCAGTTTTCCCACTTCATCGAGGTCGGCGCCAAACTCATCGAGGAACGTCGTCAGCATCGCGGTACACTGGTCGGTCCAGTCCTGCTGCAACCCGCCGATGCGCGTGTAGCTTGTGGTAAACCGCGCACCACAGAGCACGTCGTAGATGTCCAGCAATTTCTCGCGCTCGCGGAAGGTCCAGAGGAGAACCGTAAGTGCACCAACATCCATCGCCATCGATCCCACAGCTACGAGATGCGAGGCAACCCGCGCCATCTCGCAGACAAGCACGCGGATGTACTGGGCACGCGTCGGCGCCTCAAGTCCGATCAATTTCTCCACCGCCAACACATAGGCAACGTTGTTCGAGAGCGGCGAGAGATAGTCGAGACGGTCGGTGTGTGGAATGAACTCGTGGTAGGTGCTTGCCTCGGCAATTTTCTCGTAGCCGCGATGCAGGTAGCCGAGTTCGGGCACGCATGCCATCACGGTCTCGCCGTCGAGCTTCACCAGCAGGCGCAGCACACCATGTGTAGCAGGATGCTGCGGACCCATATTGAGGATCATCGAATTCTCAAGAGCGTCATCAAGCACAACGGACGTGTCCTGATCTTCCAGTGCTGCAAGGATTTCGCTTTTCTTTGGCTCGTCTACTGTTCGGGAGGACATGCAACTGCTTTCAAGTGAGGCGCTACTTACGCGGCAGTGGAATGGAATCGGTGATACCCATGAGTGGGAAGTCTTTCCTGAGCGGATA
>CAYHRX010000229.1:0-5753 GCA_964359075.1 uncultured Chitinophagales bacterium | reverse complement strand
AGGGCTGTCTAAAAAGTCATTGCGATCCCGACGAAGTCGGGAGAAGCAATCTCGACATTTCGATTTTGGACGACGTTGAGGGATTGCTTCGTCGCTTCCTGCCCGTCCGGCAGGCGGGCGCTCTTCGCAATGACTGTTTAAGAACTTTTTGGACAACCTCTAAGGGAGGGGTTGAACAAGATCGGCGGATCCAATGCGGTGGGCGAAAAACGAAGTGCCTCAGAAAAACAAAGGGCGTGAAACTGATAACCCTCTGAACTGAGGCACTGGTATGCCCACACACAAAGGAATCACCAGCCCACGCCCCTTTCGGGGCGCAGACCGGCTCCATCTTGTGTGTTAGAAAATTACCAGTTTTCAGTTCAAGACAGCAGCCGAAGCTACGCTATGTTAGGATGATTTTTCTTTCCTAGTTCTGGTCCTATGGTAAGGTTAATCGGGTTGCGGCATCAATATACAAAACATCGTTGGCATAGTAAACACGAAGCGCATGCAACTTTCCCCCAATATTCTGTAACGCTCTCTGCTGCTTCCTTCGTATATTGTATGCAGATTCTAATGGATACAATGAAAGGAATAACTATGAGAATCCAGGAACTAAAGATCGATGGCATGACCTGCGGTCAATGCGTGATGCACGTGAAGAAAGAGCTGAGCAGACTTCCGCACGTTCAGGTAGATGACGTCCAGATTGGCAAAGCGCTCGTGCAGTACGACGATGCGAGGGTGACTCTGGTCGATCTGGAGCAGGCGGTGAAGCGTGCAGGTTACAGACTCGTCTCATGAGTAGCGTTAGCGAAATAGTCGCCCGACTGAAATCGTACGGCACCCCGAAGAATGTGGAGGGCATGGCGCGCTTTGGCATCAGCTCGAAGAAGGTGCTTGGTGTTTCAGCACCGGTTCTCCGCGGCATGGCAAAGCAGGTGGGCAGAAGCCACACGCTTGCGGCAGCGCTTTGGCGAACAGGGATCCTTGAAGCTCGAATACTCGCTGCGTTTGTTGACGAGCCAAAGCGAGTAACGATGGCTCAGATGGACCGCTGGGTCAAAGGCTTCGATTCGTGGGCGGTATGTGACGGGGTGTGCCTACACCTTTTTGTGAAGACACCCCATGCCCATATGAAGGTACTGCGCTGGTGCGAGGACGAAAGGGAGTTCGTTCGACGAGCAGGGTTCACGTTGATGGCATGCCTTGCTGTTCACGACAAGGAAGCGACTGAGAGGGAGTTTGAGAAGTTCTTCTCCGCCATCCGACGTGCGGCGGCCGACGAGAGGAATTTCGTGAAGAAGGCTGTGAACTGGGCACTGCGGCAGATCGGCAAGAGGAGCCGGTCGCTTAACAAAAAAGCAATCCGGGTTGCGCACGACGCGCGGAAGCTTGACTCAAGAAGTGCACGCTGGATTGCGGCCGATGCGTTGCGCGAGCTGACGAGTAGTTCTGTCCAGAAGAGACTGAAACGATGAATGACCTCAGCCACACACGGACATTGTCACTGCCTGTGGAGGGCATGACCTGTACGAGCTGCGTTGCACGAGTGGAGAAGGCGCTGAAGACCGTCGAGGGTGTGCAGAATGCTGCCGTCAATCTTGCAACGGAGAAGGCAACGGTGGAGTTCAATCCAGCCGCAACGTCAATCAGTAGTCTGAAGGCGGCCGTCGAAGAAGCCGGGTACACGTTGGTCATCCCGACACAGCCCGATGCGGCAGGCGACGATTCGCACAAGGATGCAGCACTCAAGCAGCTTCGGAAGGAGTTCGTCCTCAGTGGATCGCTCACAGTGCCTATCATGGCGTTGAGCATGGCGAGCATGCTGGAGTCCTACACGCAGTGGTCACCGCTTTCGATGGATGTGACGAACAAGATTCTCCTTGTCCTCACGACGCCGGTCATGTTCATCTCCGGCAGGCGGTTCTTCAAGGGTTTCTGGGCAACAGCGAAACACCTGGCCGCCGATATGAACACGCTTGTCGCGGTTGGAACAGGCTCAGCATATCTCTACAGTGTCATAGCTGTGCTCTTCCCGGAGTGGTTGGGCCACGCCAGACACAGTGGGCACGTGTACTTTGACACGTCCGCTACCATCATCACACTTATTCTTCTCGGTAAGCTCCTCGAAGCGACGGCAAAAGGAAGAGCGTCGGATGCGATCAAGAAGCTGCTGGGACTGCAGCCAAAGACGGCGCGGGTCATCCACAACGGTGTGGAGCGAGACATTCCCATTACGAGCGTTGCGGTGGATGATCTCATCGTAGTGCGGCCGGGAGAGAAAATCCCCGTTGATGGCGTGATCACGAAGGGCACCACGACGATTGACGAAGCGATGGTAACGGGCGAGAGTCTGCCAGTGGAGAAGCGGGTCGGTGAGTCTGTCATTGGTGGCACGATCAACAAGAACGGCAGCATCGAGTTTCGTGCGACGGCGGTGGGAAGCCGCACAGTGCTCGCGCAGATCGTCAAGTTGGTGGAAGATGCGCAGGGTTCGAAGGCGCCTATCCAGAACCTGGCGGACAGGATTGCAGCCGTGTTTGTCCCCATCGTCATCGGCATTGCGGTCGTGACTTTCGTGCTGTGGTTTTTCATAGGCGGGATTGGGTTCACGCCTTCCATGATCAATTTTATCGCAGTGCTCATTATTGCCTGCCCCTGCGCGCTCGGGCTTGCCACACCTACGGCGATCATGGTGGGGACCGGCATAGGCGCCCAGATGGGTGTGCTGATCAAGAATGCTGAGAGTCTCGAACGTGTCCACAAGGTCAACACTATCGTGCTGGACAAGACCGGGACGGTAACAGAGGGGAAGCCCTCCGTGACTGATGTAGTGACGTTCAACGGATTTGACGAACCGACCGTTCTGAAGATGACGGCTTCTCTCGAGAAGAAGTCCGAGCACCCGCTTGCGCAAGCTGTCGTTGACTACGCTGTGAAAGTCAATGTACCGCTCACCGAAGCAGAGTCGTTCCAATCAATGACAGGCTTCGGTGTCAGGGGAGTTGTTGCCGGCTCTTCAATTGTTGTGGGCAACACTGCACTCATGAACGAGTATGCTGTTCATCCGAATGGCGAGGCCCGGTTCTCCTCGGAAGGGAAGACACCGATCTTCGTGGCGGTTGATGGGAAGCTGGCCGGACTGATTGCCATTGCCGATACCCTGAAGCCGACATCCGCTCAGGCGATCAGGAAGATGCACGAGATGGGCTTTGAGGTCATCATGCTCACGGGTGATAACGAACAGACTGCAAACGCGATTGCCCGTCAGGCTGGCGTTGACCGCGTGGTTGCCGGAGTGCTCCCTCACGAGAAAGCAGGCCGGGTGCAAGCGATCCAGTCCGAAGGCAAAACCGTTGCTGTGGTTGGCGACGGCATCAACGACGCACCAGCACTCGCTCAGGCGGACGTTGGCATTGCAATGGGCTCAGGAACGGACGTCGCCATCGAAGCAGCGGACATCACACTGATGAAGAGCGATCTGAATGCGGTCGTACAGGCGATTCGTTTGTCGGGGCGTACACTCGGCACCATCAAGCAGAACCTGTTTTGGGCGTTCATCTACAATGTCATCGGCATTCCTCTCGCTGCCCTCGGCCTGCTCAACCCGATGATTGCCGCCGGTGCAATGGCATTCAGCTCGGTGAGTGTGGTAAGCAATTCACTGAGGCTTAAGAGATTCAACGGGTAAATGCATTTTTGACCTTTGACTTTTGAGCTTTGATCTCAAATTGCTTTCGTATGCAGTCTCCTACGCTCACAATAGACGTCGCCCATCCCCCTCGCCGCCCCGATGAGGTTGAGGAGGAACTTCTCAGTGCCTGGTCGCAGGTGCGCAACTCGTCATCGCTGCGCGTTCTCAAGATCATCCATGGCTATGGAAGTACTGGGAAAGGAGGCACAACCAAAGAGGTTGTGAGGAATTGGGTTTTCGCCAATAGAACCAAGTTCAAAATGTCTATTGACGGTGAGGAATACACTTTGTATAATGCAGGCACCCGGGAGCTTCGTAAAGCAATCGGCGACTACCCTGACGCTGACCTCGGAAAGACAAATCCCGGCATCACCATCGTGTGGATAAGATAAGCCATGTGGTCTTGCAAGATGGTTCTCTCTCGCACGTGTTTGATCACTCTCCTTGCCAGCTCCCTCCTCTCTGTCTCACAAGCTCAGTGGATTCAACAAACCAGCGGTACCACGAACTGGCTCTTCAACGTTGCCTTTGCTGATCTGGACTACGGTAGTGTAGTGGGTCACGGGGGCATCATACTGCACACGACCAACGGTGGAGGGACGTGGGTGGAGCAAAGAAGTGGCACGGTAAACGGGCTCTACGGATTACACTTCGTCGGCCGGGACGTTGGAACAGCGGTCGGGATGAATGGCACCATTCTTCGGACCGCAGACGGCGGCACTACCTGGACGAGTCAAACGGCAGGCACGACGGAGATCCTCTATGACGTTACTTTCACGGATGAAAACACTGGCACGGCAGTCGGCGGGGTCGGCACTATTGTGCGTACAACGAATGGCGGCGTCACGTGGGTTATGCAAGCGAGCGGGACATCCGACAACCTCTACGCCGTAACCTTCACCGATGCGAACAACGGAGTTGCGGTAGGTGGATTTAGACAAGGCGTTTTTCTCCGGACAACAAATGCCGGTAACACGTGGACTCGCCAGACCACGAGCGCAACAACGCATCTCTACAATGTCGCTTTCGCAAATGCTTCCTTGGGAATTGCTGTCGGGAGCGACGGGATCGTTCTCCGCACGACAGACGGCGGTGCCAATTGGATCGTGCAATCAACAGGAGATACGGTCAACTTTATTGGTGTCGCGTTCGAGAACGACAGCAGCGTGTTTATCGTTGGACAAAACGGCCACGTATCTCGATCAACCGACACGGGTATCACTTGGTCGTCCCACCCCGCCGGGGTTTCAACCACACTGCAAGCGGTGGTATTCACGGGGACGGGAGTCGGATCGATAGTCGGTGCCAATGGGATTGTACTGCGCACTGTTAACAGCGGAAGGTACGGTTGGTTTGTGCAATCGTATGCCGTCTTTCCTCATCTGAACGGCGTTTCGTTCTGCGATACCAACCGGGGGATTGCGGTCGGCGTTGGAGGAACAATCATTCGCACTACGAATGGCGGCTCAACGTGGAATCTGGGGAACAGTGGGACCCTACTTGGACTCAATGTGGTTGAGATGATCGATTCCAACACTGCAGTCGCAGTGGGGGACTCGGGAACAATCCTGAAGACGACCAATGGTGGAGTCGACTGGTTCCCACAATCAAGCGGAACGTTGGTGGCACTCCAAGGGATCTCTTTCGTTACTGAACAGATCGGGACCATTGTCGGGATGTCCGGCGTTGTCTTGCGGACGACGAATGGTGGTATAGAGTGGATGGCGCAGACAAGCGGCTTCACGTTCCCGTTCTTCGATGTCGAGTTTTTTGACATGGATAGAGGCGTCATTGCAGTCTACACGCCCCTTGGCCAGGGGCGTGTCCTCCGAACAACGAATGGAGGCTCCACTTGGCTAAGTGTTAGCGTTAGCGTTAGCGGATTGTTCTACGGTGCCGCATTTCCGTCTGCGAATTCAGCATTTGTTGCCGGTCGGAGCGGAAGGATCCTGCGCTCGACTGACGGCGGAGCCTCATGGACAAACCAACAGAGTGGGACCACCGCTTGGCTGAACGCTATATCGTTCGTTGATGCCAATACAGGGGTTGCTGTTGGAGATGGCGGCACCATTTT